>JBLGCM010000288.1:0-3342 GCA_047617345.1 Natronomonas sp.
CGATCTCTCGGCCGTCTCACGTCGGAATCATGACCATCGTCCTGATTCCGTTCGTCTTCGTGAGCCAACTGCTCGCCATCGCCTTTATCTTCGCGATTGGGCAGGTCTCGCTGCAACTCGCGACCGTGCTCATCCTCGTCGTCGTCGCGGTTGTCGAGGAGTTCGCCAAGAGCCTGCACATCTACGCCGCCCACAGCCACAACACCTTCGAGCGAACGCCCCGGACCGCGGTCGTCCTCGGGGTCGCAAGCGGCATCGGCTTCTTCCTCGGGGAGAAAATCGCCCTGCTCGCCCAGTTGGTCGGCCTCCCGGAACTCGCCGTCGCCGAGGCGGGACTGGCCGGCGGTATCGTCGAAGGACCAGTCGTCCTGCTCTTTTTGCTCGCACCGCTCGCACTACACGTCGTGACCGCGACTATTTCCTCCTTTGGGGCTGCACGGAGTCGACGCACCTATCTGGCGGCGGTCGCGCTGGCAATCGTCGTTCATCTCGTTTACAACCTAACGGTGGTGAGCACCGTTGCGTAATCCACTGCGCGCACTCAGTTCGGACAGCCGCGTGACGATCGCCGGCCGAGAGATATCGGCGCTCAGCCGCGAGAAGACGATCGTGTTGGCACTCGTGATTCAACTGTTTATCGCGGGGTTTTCGTCGTTTCTGGTCGTCGGGCTGACCTCGCTGTACGACCCCTCCGCGGGGGACGGCGAAATCGCGGTCGGCATCTCCGGCGACGAACGGGACGAGCTGGTCCGCGTCGCAGAGGAGACTGAAGGGGTCAGTCCGACCGCGTACGATGACCGAGAGGCCGCCCGAACTGCCTTCGAGGACGGCCAACTCAACGCGGTGTTACACACGAGGACTGTCCAGACCCAACAGGGGTCCCGTATCGCGGTCGATGCGGACGTGCCGGCCGAGAGCCTGGAGACGACGCTGATCATCGTCCGCCTGCGGGAACTGCTGCTGGAGTTCGAGCGCCAGGAGCGTGACCTCCGCAGCGATGCGCTTGACTTTTCGCCGGTCGAGATGCCCGAAGAGCAGGAAAACAGCGACGGCTTCACCCGGTATTTCACCTTCACCTACACGATTTTACTCCCGCTGTTGCTCTTCTTGCCGCCGTTTATCAGCGGCTCCGTCGTGGTCGACTCGGTGACCGAAGAGATAGAGCGGGGCACACTCGAGTTGCTCCGGGTCGCGCCCGTCTCGCTGACCGAAATCGTCGACGGGAAGGCCATCGGGATGATTCTGATCGCCCCACTGCAGGCGATTCTGTGGCTGGGGCTTCTGTGGGCCAACGGCATCGCCGTCGCGAACGTCGGGCTGTTGTTGTTGCTCGTGGTCGCGGTAGCAACGCTAACGGTCGCCATCGGGCTCGCTCTCGGGCTGATTACCGGGACCCGACAGAAGGCACAACTGCTGTACTCGACGCTGGTGTTGCTGTTGTTCGGCGCGGCCGCCGGTCTGCCGGAACACCCGGCCTCGACGGCCGCTCTGCTCGCCGTCGATAGCCCGACCGCGACCACCTTCGGCCACGTCGCTGGGATCACCGTCGCCGCCGTCGTCGGCTTTGCGCTGGTCCGGCGGTACGTCGACGGCCTCGATCCGGAGTCGCTGTGAGTTTCACTCGACGGAGAGGGTGGCGGTTAGCGTCGCCCCCTCGGCGAGCGCCGCGACGAGCTCGCGGTTGAGGTCGCCGGCCGCGGCCGTCGCCTCGACCGCGATCGTTCGGTCGTCGTCAGTGTATGCGCTGGTTCGGATCACCGCGCTCCGGTCGCTCTCGAAGCTCAGTTCGGGATCACCGCGCGCGGTCAGGCTGTCGGTGTGGCCCGCCGCTTCGAGTTCGACCGTGATCGTCGCGCTGTCGTCCTGACAGGCCACAACAAACTCCTCGTCGAACTCGTTGGGAACACAGTCCGCCTCGATGCCAACGATACAATCCCCCGCGGGCGTGAGAAAATCGTCGCTAGTCAGTTCGAGTGTGCTCGCGTGTTCGGCGCTGACGTGTTCGTGACCGACGGCCCGGATCTGCTCTCGGAGCGGACTCATCGCTCACAGTTCCGGGAATGAGGAGTAACTACCTTGCGATACACGTCGATTCTCGCGTCGCTCAGATGAGCGTCGCGCTGTATGCGAGCATCGAGAGCACCATCAGACCGACGAAAAACAGCGCGATGATCTGTTCACTGTTCATACAATCCGATACTGGAGTCGGTACATTAGGCTTTTCGCTCCGGGATCGGCGGCAGAATTAACACAGAGACAGCCGCAGGGACAATATGGCAAAGGGCTCAGCCGCACCCGTATTCGAGCTACTGTTCGTCTTTGTCGCCGTCTACTTCCTCCAGTTTGTCACCGCATTCGCGGGTCTCGTCGGGAGTCTGTTCGTCCTCTCGCCGCCACTCTCGCAGAATCCGTGGACGGTCGTGACGAGCATCTACGCCCACGACGGAGTGGGCCATCTCTTCTCGAACGCCATCGCGCTCGTGCTGTTCGGCTGGCCGGTCGCCCGCGCGACGACACGGGTTCGATTTCATCTCTTTTTCATCGTCAGCGGCGCGGTCGCTGGGATTACGCAGATCCTCGTGAGCGATGCGGCCGGCGTGCTCGGCGCGAGCGGGGCGGTTTTCGCACTGCTTGGCTATCTCATCGCCGGCAATCGGCTGTCGAGTTCGCTCGCCCGGGCCGTTCGGGTGCCGATGTGGGTGACACTGCTCGTCTTCGTCGTCATCGCGGCGGCAGTCACGCTCGCCACGGCGAGCCCCGGCGTTGCGCTGATCGCACACTTCGCCGGCTTACTCGTCGGACTGATCGCCGGTCGGGTCGGCCTGCTCGATGTCGGCCCGCGCCGCCGGGGGACCGACGTGACCGGCGTCTGATCGGGAGCAATACGTTCAAGCCCGGCGGGTTCGAAAAGCCGACCAATCGATGTCCTCCGGTATCCGCGCGACGATCGCGTTTGCAGATCCCGGCGAGTGCCCGATCGCGGCCACAGCGGGTCTGGTCGAGACACAGATCGATCAGGTCTCGACCTCGGTCGGGTTCGACGGAACCGACAGCGTGACAGAGTTCCTCGCCCCGAGCGGTATCGAGGCCCCCGACGGCGTCGAACCGGTGTTCTCCTACGGAAACCAGACTATCTACCGGACTGCCCACGACGGCCCGGAGCGCTGCCCGTGTGAGTGTCTCGGCAAACACGGCTGTCCGGTACACCGGTATATAGCCGAGGATGGGGAGCTCACGCTGGTCTTTCACGCCGGGGATTTCGAGAGCCTCCAGACCGCAGTCGGTGAGTTACGGGACCGGTATCCGCCGGTCGACGTGCAGCGCCTGCTCCAGCCGCCCTTA
>JBLGCM010000289.1:0-3341 GCA_047617345.1 Natronomonas sp.
CTGTCATATGTCCGTTATCCGCCAGATAGACCGTCTCAATTGGCGACTCGAGACCGATCGAGGCCAGAAGGTCAGCGACTTTCTCAGCCCGCTGGAAAACAGTCGCCCCCAGGGCCAACTCTGTCATTACCGGAACTGACACGGATGCGTATAAACGCCTTGTGGTCTGGACGGCGCTCGTCTTACGCTATGTGGACGAGATCAACCGGTCCAGTTAAATAAGACTGGCGACTGTTGGCAGATAACGGCCGATGAGCGACGCTCCAAATATCGTCTGGCTCACGCTCGACAGCGTGCGGTACGACCACACGACCATGAGCGGGTATAGCCGCGAGACGACACCGGAAATGCAGGCTATCGCAGACCAGTCTGACGGCGTTTCGTTCTCATCGTGTTTCTCACACGCTCGATCATCGCACTCCTCTGTCCCTTCGATTCTCAGCGGTACGTATCCGTCCAGACACCGAACGTATTTTGGGAACAGTCGACAGTTTCCGCAGGAGCTCCCCGTCGTTTCCGAACTGTTGAGTGAGGCGGGCTATCGCACGGTTGCGCTATCGAACAACGGGTACGCCAGTTCACTCACCGGTCTCGACCGCGGGTTCGACGACTTCACCCTTCTCGGCTCTTCACCCGGCGAGATTCTGGACAGCGCCGGGTTCGCGAACCTCCTCAAATACGCAGTCAACATCCGCCGCCATTCCGTGGGCTTCTCGACGGATTCTCACGCGCACTCCGCGGGATATTTGATGAACGAGCTCGCGAAAGAGGAACTCAAGTCGACCGACGAACCGCTGTTTTACTACATCCACTACAACGAACCGCACAGAGCGTACTACCCGCCGCTCCCGTATCTCGACCGATACACCGACGAAATCGGAATGAGCGGAAAAGAGGCGGCGTCGCTCGCGATGGAGGTCCATCACAATCTGATCGACATCGTAGCCAACGGCTGTGACCTCACCGACGAGGAGATGGACGCGCTGATCGCGATGTACGACAGTGAAATCGCCTACACTGATCAGCTAGTCGGTAAACTGTTCGACGTAATCGAGGCGCATCTCGGGGAGACGATTCTCGTTGTGACTGCGGACCACGGCGAACTGTTCGGGGAAGACGATATGCTCGCACACAAATACAGCATGCACAACGGCGTGTTGCACGTTCCGATGGTGATCCAGGGGGTTCAGGACATCTCCGACGGCGGGATCATCCAGCATACTGACGTCGTCCGGACGCTGCTCGAAATCGCAGGGGCAGAGACAGAGACCATTCAAGGCGTCGACTTGCGGACCGACCGGCGCGAGTACGCGATCAGCCAGTCCGGCGAGAGTGATCTGGAGCCGCTGCTCGAGGCGAATCCCGAGTACGATCAATCGAAATTCTGCACCGGGGAGTACTCCGTGATCCAAAATGGAGAGTACAAATATATCCAGCGGCCCGACGACCCGCGGCTGTACCGTCTCCCGGACGAGGAGACAAATCTCATCGACACAGAGCCGGAGCGAGCCGAAAAGTTGGATTCACAACTCGACGAGTGGCTGGAGACCGAGGGGCGACCGATCGGACGAGGAACGGAGGCGGACGTTGACGAAGAGATGCGATCACGCCTCGCTGATCTCGGCTATCTCGATCACGAGATGTAGGACTGCGGTTCCGGTTGGTCTACATATATCCCAGATCTTCGAGCTGTTCTCGCACTTCCGAGGAGTCGTCGAGTTCGGCGTCGTCCGCCCGGCTCGGTGGCGCGTGATCACGGCTGTCGAGTTCGGTTTCGATGGCGGTTCGGACGTCCAGCACGCTCGAGACGTCTGCAATGAGTTCGGGATCCGTCGCAGCGATCATCGCCTCCTCCGTGTGGAGACCGTCCTGTAGACCGTGATCGCTGACGAGAACGAGTTCGTCGTCCTCCTGCAGATCTCCGCGGAGTTCCCCGACGAAATCGTTCAGTTCCTCGTAGGCACGCTCCTGTAGTGCGGGTCGGTCGTAGCTCACGTGACCGACGAGATCGAGTCCGCTGGTGTATCCGAAGACAAGTTCGTACCGCTCACCCCGAAGCGCTCGTCGGACCCGTGCCGTCCGAATCATCGTCATTTCGAGGCACTGTTCGTAGAACTCGACAGGATCGGCGGAGCTGTGTCCGCCTTTGGCGTCGGGGTCGCGCTCGAACAGTTCACCCATCTCGCGGCGAAGTTGGTGTTCGCGGTCCTCGCTGTCGGTATCGGTCACGTAGTTCGGGATGCCGATCGCCTTCGAATTGTCCCTGTCGAAAATCGTCGAAAGATCGTTATCTGGATAGTACGACGCGGGTGTCCGGAAAGCGTCTTCTTCGGTTCTGTTGAGCAACAGCGCACCGAGCTGTGTCTGGACCGAATCGGGAAGGACGTAGTCGCCGGCCCGACTACCCATTCGGAGTACCGGGCTCTCCCAGGCGACGCCGTCGTCGAGGACCAATCCGTGTTCGTCCGGGCGGAGTCCGGTGATAATCGTCGGCCAGAGTTCGTGTGTGCTCGGCTCTCCTTCGATGCTATTGATCGTCTCGATGGGGGAATGTGTTGCAAGCGTGAGATGAGGATGTTCCGCGGGATCGACGAGATCCGGATCAAGTGCATCGATCCCGAACACGACGACTGTCATACGTCTCGTAGCCGACCGGTGGAGTAATAGATTTCGGCTTTCTCGTTGGACCGGCAGCGCAGATGGCCGAATCGACCGGCCAGCAGCGCAGAAGAGCCGAAACCGTTCGCGTAAGCTATTTTAGACGGGTTATCATCTGTTGAGCCGTGACCGAAGATCGGAGCGTCTCGCGACGGGACTGCGAGACCGGAAAGCGTGTTGAGGCGATCGAGAGAGCCAGTCAATCAGTGTCGCGGCGCGCAATGCTCACGGTCGGCAGTATTGCCGTGACTGCTGGCTGTCTCCGCTTGTCCGAGGAGACCAGCGGAGGCACCGACGGGAACGCGACAAGCAACGCCGAGCAAGACGATGCCAACGATTCGACAGAGGACACCGACTCGAATGGAGAGGAGAACGCCGACTCCAACAACGGCGGCCAGCAGGCAAGCGGTATCGACGTCATCAGTCAGGTAGGGCAGGTGGACGAAGATGGCGAACAGATTGTGACAATCGAGTTGACCGTCGGACGATCACCCGGCTCCGGCGACGTGGATCTCTCGGCGATGACGGCGCAGTTTGTCAGTCCCACTGGGTCTGTCTCGCTCGTTCACGCGAGCGAGGGCGAACCGGCATTTTATCTCCAACCGATCGTCGCGGAGAACGGGAACGACGCGACGCTGTCTGCGGATTCGGACCGGTACGCCGTAGTGATTCCACTGATGGCG
>JBLGCM010000290.1:0-3337 GCA_047617345.1 Natronomonas sp.
GGGATCGTGGACTTTGATCTCCTTCTCGCGGCACTCGTAGGCGACACGCTTGGCCGTGATTGCGCCGACAATCAGTCCGATCGCCCGCGAGACGAGTGCGGCGGCCATCGCAACGACCCCGACGAACCGGACGGCGGTGAACTGTGAATTCGGGAGTCGAGCGGGCTTTTCGAGTTGGGCCGTGAACTTCGGCGATTTCGCGATAGCGTCACCCGCCATCAACAGAACGGCGATCGAGGCCATGGAGGACAGCAGCGTCCAGACGCCGCTGTTCCACGCGCCGAGGGTCTCCCGGGGACCGGCTCCAGTCCCAAGCCCCGCGGCCGAGGCAATGAAGGTCAGAAGAATCGCGATGACGTATGGATCGGGAATATACGCCTCAGAGCGGTCAGAGCAGCGTTCACCGAGCCGACGGAGCATCGATAACAGACCGGTGAATCAGGACCACGGGCATCAAAATGTCGACGACGGTCAGGTCTCACCGACAGAAGTGTCTCACTTCCTGCCGAACGACAGGGATAAGCCCGTTCGGCCTCGAAATCTGGCGTAATGACTGCGTTGACCGGAACGACACTGACCGATGTCGGGATAGACGCGGCGGCGGTCAAGCCGACAGAGGTCGCTGTCGAGCGGGCCGAGGAACTTGCTGTCGAGGCGATTACGATCGATTTCGAGGGCTCCGAGCACGTTCCGGACACGGAAACGCTCCGTGACCTCACAGACGCGTTCGAGGTTCGGATGACCATCCCGGTCCGGGCGGACGGCTTCGATCCCCACGACGACGACAGCGTTCGTAGGCGTCTCCCCGACGGCGTCGGCGAAGTGCTCGTCGCTGGCCATCAGGCGTATCTCGACGACCACGAACGCAAGAAAGCCGTCGCACCGCGTCTCACTGCGGCCGCCGAGTCCGCGGCGGATCCGTGGATCGGCACCGAAGGAATCGAACGACTCGCCCTGGCGGTCGGCGGCACCCAGTTCGAGTTACTCGGCCCCGGGACTGTCAGTTCTGTCCGCGCGCTCCGGGAAGCAGACTTCGACGCAGAGATTGTCGCCTACGCTCCGGTCGTTCTTTCGACGGACGAATCGACCATACTCGATGCTGTCGGCGAGTACGCCGCGCGGCGTACACGAGTTCGAGATCGTCTCCCGGACGGGACACCCCACGACAGCGCCGCCACGGGCGAGGGGCGCGAGCAACTGCTAGCCGGCTGTCGGGCCTACGCGCTGGTCGGCAGCCCTCAGACCGTCAGCGAGCGGGTCGCGGATCTCCGAGACGCGGGCGTCGACCGGATCGTCGGCTATCCGGCCCGCGGTCTCGATCCGGTTCTCGGCTGACGATGACTGGCCGTGTGACCGTGATCGGCGGCGGAGCGGTCGGCCTGCAGGCGGCGATCACGCTCGCCGACCACGGCGTCGACGTTACGGTACTCGAACGGGAGGAACTCGGGAGCGGCGCATCGGGTCGCGCCGCTGGCATCTGCTACGACGCCTACGCCGACCGGCGCGACGCCGAGATCGCCGGAGAATCGATTCAGTACTTCCGCACCCACGGGCTCCTGACGGGCCGGCCCTATCTCTGGTTCGCCCGCGAAGGTGACGACACCGCCGACGCAATCGAATCACAGGCCGCGCGAATGGCCGACCACGGTCGGGATGTCGAGATTCTCGACTGTGAAGCGGTCGCCGAGCGGTTTCCGGGGTTCGTCTCCGAGGATATCGAGACAGCAGCAATCGCATCCAACGCCGGCTACGTCGACCCCGAGGTGTACGTCGCTCACCTCGGGGACCGAGCGCGGAGCGCGGGCGTCTCGATTCAGACGACCGTCCCGGCGATGGTGACGGAAGACGGGAGCGTCCGGACGGGAGACTCGATCCGAGTCAGCGATGCCGTACTGGTCGCTGCCGGCGCGGGAACGCCAGCGGTCCTCTCCTCGCTCGAATCCGACCTCGTGCTCGGCCTGTACCGAACGCAGGCCCTCGAAGCGGCTTCTCTCGACGCGGCCATTCCGATCTACTACGACGCCTCGACGGAGCGGTACGCTCGGCCGACCCCCGGCGGCGTTCTCGCTGGGGACGGCTCGGAGATGTACCGCGGCAAACCGACTGCGTACGACCGGGCGGCTGACGAGCGGTTCGTCTCGGAGCGACTGGATGGACTCGATCATCGGCTTCGCACCGACCTGACCGTCGAACGGTCCTGGGCGGGACTCTGTACGGCGACGCCGGACCGTGATCCGTTACTGGGCGAACTCGAAACCGACGTCTTCGTCGCTACGGGTCTCTGTGGGCACGGACTGATGCGTTCGCCCGCGCTCGGCCGGATCATTGCAGAACAGATGCTCGGCGACGCTCCGATCAGCGGCTTCGATCCGAACCGGTTCGACGGCGGCGAATCTGTGTCGCTCCCGCTGGGCGTGACTGACTGACCGGCGGGCCGCTGTTCCGGTGTTGAGCTCTCCGACCGACCAGTAGACATTCGACAAAATGCATCCGAGATGGACGTTGAAAACTGCTGGCTGTTCTGTTAACAACGTATCCGAACTTGAATATTCGCTCACCGAAATCGAATCGAATACACGGAAAAATTTCCGCTGGAAAGGGACAGTTATTTTGCCGTCGGTCATCCCGTGTGAATCATGCGACTCGAAAACAAGACAGCGCTTATCACGGGCGCGGCATCCGGCATCGGCAAAGCGACCGCGTTGCGGTTCGCAGAGGAGGGTGCGGAGGTCATCGTCACCGATATCAACAGCAACGAGGGGCCGACGATCGCCGAAGAAATCACCGAGGCGGGCGGCGAGGCGACCTTCTACGAACTCGACGTAACCGACGACGAGCGTTTCGACGAACTCGCGGAAGAGGTCTACGACGAGCACGGACTGGATATCCTGGTCAACAACGCCGGCACCGGCCACCCATCTGCCTACGTCGAGGAGACGGACACCTCGATGCGGGATTTCGTCATGGACGTGAATATCAAAGGCGTCTGGAACGGCTGCCATGCTGCGCTTTCACACATGAAAGAGCAGGGATCGGGTTCGATTGTCAATGTCGGCTCACTCGCGAGTATTTTCGGACTCCCGAAACAGGCCGCCTACTCGCTGAGCAAGGGTGCCGTGCTGAACTTCACGCGTGCGGTAGCGGCCGAGGCGGGCCCGAAAGGCGTCAGAGCGAACACGGTCTGTCCCGGATTCACCGACACGCCGCTGCTCGATCAGTTCCTCGCAACCGCTGACGATCCCGAGCAAGCGCGGGAGCGACTCCGCCGGGAGTACCCGCTCGGTCGGTTGGGTGAACCCGAGGAAATCGCCGACTGCATCCTGTTCCTCGCCAGCGA
>JBLGCM010000291.1:0-3321 GCA_047617345.1 Natronomonas sp.
GGAAAGCGGGCCCAAAAGGACACATCCTCAACCTCGGCCACGGGGTCAACAAGAACACGCCGGTCGAGTCTGTCAGCGCCTTCGTCGAAACGGCCAAAGAGATCGAACGGTAGCTCAGTCGCCGCCTGCCGCCGCCGACGGTGAACTGTCCCGATCTGTCAGCGATCCGGTGTCGGGCGCTTCTGCTCGCTCTGCCAGTGACTCGGCGAGTTCGCGGGCCTCGCGCACGCGGCTCGGGATCCCCATCCGCGCGGTGTAGTTGGTAGCGAGGTCGATCCCTCTGGGGGTTTCGAGCGCTTCGAGCGCCCACCAGGACTGATCCCACGCCGGGAAGCCGGGATCGAGTCGGGCGATGTCGATGACTGACGACTCCGCTCCCGTGACAATCTCGAACTCCTCGCGGGCGATTTCGGTCAGTCGCTCGTCGCTCTCGTCGAGTAGTTCGGGTTCGTGCATCCCCCCGAGGAAGATGGTGTGGACGCCGTCGCGGTCGAACATGCTCGCGTTCCAGGAAGCCCCGAGCGTGTGCAGATCCTCGCCGTAGCCGATCTGATAGCCGAATCCCTCGCGATCGAGGTCGGCATCGAGATAGACCAGCGCGAGGGGGTTGTACCGCAGCGATCCGAGGCGCTCGGCGCCGGTCGCGATCCCGTCGAGCAGATCGGCCGTCACGCTCGCCGGCGTCGTGCAGACGACGTGGTCGAATTTCCCCGTACTCGTCGGCGTCTCGATCTGGTAGCCGGCACCGGCCGACTCGACGTCGGTGACTGGCGTCTCCAGTTCGATTCGGTCGCCGTAGGTCTCCGCGATGGCGTCGGGGAACTGTTGCATCCCTCGCTCCATCGACACGGGGGATGCTGTCTGCCCTTGTCCGACGCGCTTGCGGAACGCCTGCAGGAGACTGCCCGCTCTCTTTTCGCGTTCCATGAGGCTATCCAGCGCGTAGGCGGCGGGCATCTCCGCCGGATCCGAACCGTAGATTCCGCCGTACAGCGGCCCGATGAACTTCTCGTAGGCTTCCAGCCCGAACTTCCGAACGAACAGGTCCCGTGCGGTCTCCTGTTCCATCCCCTGTCGTGTGAACACCTCTGCGAGCAGGCGGGCCTTGCCCGTCCACGAGAGCAGATCCGTCCTGACGAACTCCCCGACGGACAGCGGTGCCCGACCGAGCGTGCCGTCGGCGTAGACGTACAGTTTCTCGCCGCCGGCTTCGACGAAGGCGTCCTCGACGCCGGCAGCCGCCGCGAGTTCGGCCACGCCGGGCGTTTTGCGCATCCGCTGGGGCCCCGCTTCGAGGACGCGGCCGTCGACGTGGCGGGTATTGATGACGCCACCGGCCTCCTCGCCGGCCTCGAAGACCACCGAATCGATTCCCCGCTCGGCGAGGTAGTGAGTCAGCGCCAGCCCGGTGATCCCGCCGCCGACGATACCGACGCGCATCTCCGTCATGCTCATTCGCGGGGTGCGTTCAGACACATCGTTCCCGGCTCGTCGCGGCACTGACACCGTCTGAACTGGTAGTAGGCGGCGTCGAATTCGGTGATAAAGGGCTCGACGAGATCCGCGAAAACCTCGCCGATGCGGTCGTCGTCGTGCGGGATCGGGACGCGGTAGAAGTCAAGCCCTTCCGCTTTGGCCGCCGCTTTGAGTTCGTCGTCGAGTTCCGAGAGCGTCTCGCTCTGTTCGTGGAGGAAACTAACCGGTTCGACGACGACTCGCTCGGCGTCGATTTCCCCGATCAGGCCCTCGATTTCGGGTTCCGTCCACGGAATGTCGCGGTTCGAGTGGTTCTGATAACCGAGGTGGTACTCCCCGACGCCGAGCAGGGCGGTCACGACGTCACAGAACTCCTCGACGTAGCGATCGTAGCGGCTCCCCTCGTCGAGGTAGTGCTCGGGCGTGCCGTGGGCGGAGAAGACGAGCGCGGTGTCCTCGTCGTTCAGGTCGAGGTCGTGGTCCGCCGCGAAGTCGCCGATATTCTCCGCGCGGATCCGGTTGTAGGTCGGGTGTCTGTGCCAGCCCGTGATCGCGTCCTGTTCGACATCCCACCCCAAGTCCTCGACTGCCTCGTCGAGTTCGTCCAGCGAGATGACGTTTGTCGAGGGGCCACAGAGCGGGAAGATGGGCAGCCCGATCAGGTGATCCACGCCGTCTTCCATGGCCTGCTCGGCGGCGTCACTGATGAACGGCTCGGTGTACTGCGTGCCGAAGTAGGTCCGCACGTTGTAGCCGCGGTCGCGGAGGACTCGTTCGGTCAACTCGACCTGCGCTTTGGCCTGTGGGTTGAGTGGTGAACCACCGATCTCCTCGTACTCCTCCATCAGTTCGGGAAGGCGTCGCTCGGCGAGCGTGCGGGCGCGGTCGCGGGCCGCCGCTTCGGAGTCGGCCTCCTCCAGATCGGCGTTCGCGTAGAAGATGCGTTCGAGATAATCGAGAACGCGCTCGCGATCCGGATCGGACGGTTCGCCGAAGTTCAGCATCGCAACGCCGGTACTCATAGTCAGGGTTTCGACCTCCCGAATGTAGGTCTGTCGTTTGCAGTCAGCGTTTCCCGCCGCGAAACCGGACACCAACAGTGAAGTGGCGACCGGCCAAAGCCCGCGACAGATGGAACAGCCGCGTCGGTCCCCGTGACGGCTGTTTCCCGAGAAACTCATGGAGACAGATCACCCAGCGCAGGATTGTGACGCAGTGATCGAGTCGGTGAGCGCGGCGGTCATCAGCGACCGCGCGTTTCTGGAGACGGTGTTGATGGCGATGGTCGCCCGCGGCCACGTCCTCCTCGAAGACGTGCCCGGCACGGGCAAGACGCTGACCGCACGAAGCATGGCGAACGCACTCGGCCTCTCGTTTTCGCGGGTTCAGTTCACGCCGGATCTGCTCCCGGCCGACGTGACCGGTACGTACGTCTTCGACGAGCAGGAGGGCGATTTCGAGTTCCGCGAGGGACCGATCTTCGCGAACGTCGTGCTGGCCGACGAGATCAACCGCGCGCCGCCGAAGACCCAGTCGGCGCTGCTCGAAGCCATGGAGGAACGACAGGTGACCGTCGACGGCGAAACCCACGACCTGCCCGAACCCTTCTTCGTCATCGCAACCCAAAACCCCGTCGAACAGGAAGGGACCTTCGCGCTGCCGGAGGCACAGGTCGACCGCTTCATGGTCAAGACGAGTCTGGGCTATCCCGACTTCGACGGCGAACTCGACCTGCTCAAACGCCGAGACGGACGGGTGACGCGGAGCCCGTCCGTCGAGACGGTCCTCTCGACGGGAGAGGTGCTCGCTTTACAGTCTCACCCCGAGGAAATCCGCGTCGACGAG
>JBLGCM010000292.1:0-3314 GCA_047617345.1 Natronomonas sp.
GGTGAGCAGGAGAATGTCCTCGATCAGCGCCTGTATTCGGTCGTGAGCGTCCGCGACCGCATCGAGATGGTCGCTGTCGGACTCCGCCGCCGCGAGTTCGAGGCGGGTTATCGCGACGTTGAGCGGATTGCGAAGGTCGTGGCTGACCATGCTCGCGAACCGTTCGAGCTGGTCGTTCTGGTCTTCCAGTTGTCGGCGGTACGACCGCTGGCCGTACTCGTAGGAGAGCCACTTCGCCATCACCTCGACGATGGTGCGCTCGCTGTCGGTGAACTCGCGGTCTCGGGGCTCGGAGGAGGCGAAACAGAGCGTGCCGTACAGCTCGCCGTTGACGAGCAGTTTCGCACCGATGTAGGTGCCGAGATCGAAGGTCTCGTAGGCGAGGTCACCCTCCCAACCGGCGGCGACGGCGTCCTGAATGGCGAGAAAATCAGTTTCGCTGCTGATCGTCTTGCGGCAGTACGATTGTTCGAGCGGACACGTTTCGCCGGGCTGTAGCAGCTCGTGGTCGCCGACGGATTCGACGATCAGTTGCTCGTCATCGCTGACCTTCGTGACGAACCCATAGGGGAGAGCCAGATACTCCGACCCGATCCTGAGCATTCGCCGGCGCTTTTTCTCGAATGAGCGGTCCTGATCGGCGGCCAACTCGTACAGTGCTTCGAGTTCGTCGACGGTCCGACGAAGCTCCTCCTGAATCGTTCGTTCGTGAGAGATATCTCGGAGGTAGATCGTTGCCCCGGTTTCAGAGGGGTACACTCGGATTTCGAGATGTTTCTCCAGCGGTTCGTAGTACGTCTCCGTGCTGAACATCTCGCCGGTCTCGACAGCCTCGGGGTATTCGTCTTCCAGATCGGTTCCGACGAGTCCCGGAAAGGCCTCCCACAGCGTCGCGCCGAGCAGTTCGTCTCTCGGCCTGTCAGTCAGTTCGGTCATGTGGTCGTTGACGTAGGTGAACTGCCAGTCGTCGTCGAGTGCGCAGATCGCATCGCTCATCCGATCGAAGACGGGCTCACGGGCGTTGGCGACACGGACGGTTTCCGAGAGATCCCGGTAAAACAGGGCGGTCCCGAGCCGCTGGCCGTCAGCGGTTCGCAACGGGAGGATATACTGTTCGAGCATCGCGCCGTCGGCGAGTACGACCTCGTCTCGGCGGGGATCCGTCCGCTCGGAGAGCTCGGCGAACGGGACCGGAGTCAGGTCTGCTCTCTCAAGCGAATCGGACAACAGCGTTTCGAGAAACCCGGCGCTTGCGGCGTCGAGTGTGGCCGGATCGATGTTCCACAGCGACGGGAACCGCTCGTTGTGCGAGATGACCGAGCCGTCCGGGCCGAGCAAGAGGATGCCGTCGGGTGAAGACCGAAACACGGCATCGAGGAGAGTGCTGTGTGCGTCTGCAGTCGTCGGCGTCCGGTCGGCCTCGCCGGACGGCAAACACAGGTAGACCGCGCCGGCGCCATCTTCCCAGGTGATGCTGCGGGCGGTAACGGAGACCGATGTCGTTCCGTCGTCGAGGCGGACGGCCGTGAGACGCTCTCTGTCCGCTTCGACAGCGTCGATGGTCGACGGTTCCATCGCGAGGGTAGTATCGAGGCGCTTCCCGGTCGGATCGTCTCCGCACAGAGAGCGGGCGGCCTCGTTCGCGTAAACGCAGCTCCCGTCCACAGTGACGAAGATGGGATCGACCGCGAATTCGAGAGTCGTTCTCGCTCGTCGTGCGCGCGCCGACGGCTCACGACGTCGGTACTGATCGACGGCGTTGACGACGCGAGCGGCGAGGTCTTCGTACTGATCCAGCCCCGTCGTCTGTTCGACGTAGTCGGTCACGCCGGCGGTCGTCGCTCGGCTCGCGAGCGTCTCGGAGCCGCGGCCGGTGAACAGAATAAACGGGAGGTCCGGCTGGCTTGCGCGCACCGTTTCCAGCAGGACGAGCCCGTCGGCGTCGTCGAGATGGTACTCACTGACAATACAGTCGATATCCGTTCCGCCAAGCAGATCGAACGCCTCCTCGGCTGTCGCGGCTGTGATCGTATCGATCCGGTCGTTTGCTCGGTCGAGACAGAGTCCGGTCAACTCTGCCGTCCCGGGCTGAGACGCGACACAGAGCACTGTTATCCCTTCTGTGTCCGACGACCCGTCTGCCTGTCCCATACGCCCTCATTTGAGCGGAGGGTTACAAACTTTGTTACGAATATCCCACCTGAGAGCGGAACTCACGCGACGCCGACGGTCAGTAGGGTTCCCCAGGTCCGGTAGCGGTCGACCATCGCCTCGCGTGACTCGAACTCTTCGGTCGGAAAGGCATCTGCGGGCGGGATATCGACTTCCTCGTCGGGGATCGTGTCCTGTTCGGCGACGGCGAATCCGGCGGTTCGGAACGCTTCCCGGTACTGCGCGCGGTCCCAGCGGAGCATCTCGATATCGATGTTGTCTTGCCATTCGTGGGTGTGAACCGACTCCTCGAAGTAGTTGACTGCACAGTAGAAGGTTCCGTCGGGACGAAGCACTCGGCGGAGCTCTTCGAGCACCGCGATCGGCTCCTGCGCGTAGTAAAACGCCTCCATGCTCCAGACGTGATCGATGCTGTCGGGGGCGAGCGGGAGGTGGTGGAAATCACCCTGCAGAAACCAAATCGTCGGGTCGTCGGTGTACCTCCGAGCGTTGTGAACCATCCCCGCTGAGCCGTCCAAACCGACCGACGGTCCGGTGTCGTGAGTCTCCCGGAGCGCTCTGAGTGCGTATCCCGATCCGGTGCCCAGATCGAGAATTCGGTCGCCCGCTTCGACCGGTATCCGGGCCAGTGCGTGTTTCGCAGTGTGCCAGTGACGCTCCTCCATGCCGCGGTCCTTTCCCGATTCCGCCCAGGAGTCGAACTCCTCCTGTACGCTCATGTGGGGACAACGAGACGGAGCATCATACCGCTGCTGGTCCGGCGACAGCGACGCTACTGCTCCCACTCCTCCGCCGGTTCCCGTCGCGACTCCTCGTCGTCTTCGTCGATCGCGTCCGGATCCCCGCCGCGGGCGATCCGGGTGTCGTCGGCCCGGTTCTCGTGAATCTCGAAGACGCCATCGGTGTACATCTCTCTGTCGGGGTCCGGCGTCCGTTCGTCGCGCTCGAAGAGATACGCGAAAAACCCGAAGAAGGGAACGAAAAACGATATCGCGGCCCACTTCGTCGGATTCATCCCGTAATCGGGCGCATCGACGTAGGCGAATCCAGCGAAGAAGGCGAGCAACAGGATCGGCACGGCGATCATCAGCGATATCAACACCGGCCCCGGAGTCATACGTTGGTGTTGGGGCGCAACCACC
>JBLGCM010000293.1:0-3313 GCA_047617345.1 Natronomonas sp.
CTATTCTCCATGGAAAATAAAGGCTACTGGTCAATTGATAATGTTTATGGATGCTTCCTTCATATCACGGGTATAAAATAATCCCGGTGACTGCTATAAACTGCGCGGGATGCTGCTGGTCAGTTCGCACCCCTACCGAGTGAAACCGGGTTTGATTCCAGTAATCCCGGTCGAACCGATCGACTCGAGATGCAAAACCAGTAGATCAGCCTACTCGTCGTCTTCAGACGGAAGCTCGTCCCGAACCCCGGCGAACGCTTCCTCGATCTTTTCTGTCATCCGCTCTAATTTTTCGTCGCTCACAGGTCTGTCCTGCCTTTCGTCCCGTGCCATCGCCCATCCGTCCGGAACTTTGGGCTTCCAGTTCAAATCCTCTTCGGCGAACTCGGCTCGAAGCCGGCTGAAAGCAGTCCACTGACCTGTTCAGTCGTGGGGATGAGCGCGTTCGAGGGCCTCGTGAACGGCGTCGGTGTGGCCGAGAATCGTGATGTGGTCGCCGTGTTCGATAGTGAAATCCTGTTCGGGGACCTGATTGTCGCCGTCGCGGCCGACCAGAGCGATGTGCACGCCGTCGGGGAGTTCGTCGCTCAGTTGTGCGACAGTCATCCCGGTGATGTCCTCGGCGGTGATTTCGATCTCTTGGACGTCTCCGGTTCGGCCGAGTTCGGTCATCCAGTTCGCGATTGCGGGGCGCTCGATGACGTTGTCTATCGCCCACGCCGTCGCGTCCGGTGAGGAGATGGCGCGCACGCCGAGTTCCTCGAAGGGGTCGGCGTTTTCGGGGTTGTTCGCTCGGGCGACGACGTTGTCCACGTCGAAGCGCGATCTGGCGAGCTGACAGACGAGCAGGTTCGTGTCGTCGTCTGCCGTCGCGGCGATGACCGTCTTGGCCTCCTCGGCACCAGCCCTGAGAAGGACGTCCGAGTCGGTTCCGTCGCCGTGTTCGACGGTGAACCCCTCCCCGCGGGCTGTCTCGATTATCTCGATGTCCTCCTCGATCAGAATCACGTCTTCGCCGCGGTCTTCGAGGCGTTCGGCCAGTGATCGTCCGACCGTCCCGGCACCGACGATGAGCACGCGCATGGGAAGGATGTCGAGTCGCTCGGCAATTTTTCTTGCGAGTCCGCCCTGGAGGACGACCGTGACGAGAATCACAAGAAAGACCGTGCCGGCGAGGACGTCAGCCTGTGCTTCGAGGGCGGGGCGGCCCTGCTCTTCGGCGATGGCCGCCAGTTCGACCGCGAACAGCGTCGCGACCGAGGCCGGAATGATCCCCCGCGGCGCGACTAAGCTCACGAACAGTTTCTCGCGGATGGTGAAATCCGATCCCACGGTCGACAGGAAAACCAGCAACGGCCGGAGTACGAACATCATAAAGACGACGAGGACGATACCCCCGACGCCGAGATCAATCAGCGTCTGGATTTCGATCAGCGCGGCCAGAGCGATGAAGACGAACGACAGAACGATCAGCGTGATGTCGCCTTTGAACTCCTCGATTTGCTCTTGGTAGGGGATGTCCGCGTTGCCCAGCAAGACCCCAGCGGTGGCGACGGCGGCGACGCCGGCCTCCGCCGCAATCGTGTCCGCGACGCTGAACGCGACGATCGCACCCGCAAAGGAGAGCAATCGGGCGTTCTGCGGCGCGTTCTCCGGCGAGAGATCGATCCGCTTGATGAGATACCACAGCAGCGCAGCGGTGATGATCCCGACAGTGAGACCGACGCCGATCCGCTGCGCGAACGCCCCCACGAAGTTGTCCGGATCGAGTTCTTGGGCCGTCACTGCTTTGAAGATGACGACGGCCAACACGGCAGCGGTGACGTCGTTGACGATACCCTCGGTTTCGAGCGCGGCAGCCACGGAACTGCGGACCGGTACCACCTCAAGGATGGGCGTGACCACCGTCGGCCCCGTCGCAATGAGCAGGGCTCCGATAACGAGCGCAACACCGATCTCGACATCGAGTAACAGCCACGCGGCGACGGCTGTTCCGACAAACGAGATGAGCGCGCCGATGGTCACGAGTCGCAGCGCGACCGATGGAGCCTCCCGGAGTTTGTCGAGGTGGAGGTGAAAGGCCCCCTCGAAGACGATGATCGCGACGCTCAGGCCGACGATGACCGACAGCGCGTCACCGAACGCCTGTCTCGTCACGATGCCCACCCCCTCCGGCCCGATCGCGATGCCTGCGAGGATGAGAAACAGGACGCTCGGGATTCGATACCGATCCGAGAGGATCTGAGAGGTGACACCCAACGCGACAATGATCGCAACGATCAAAAGCAGATTCGGCTCGCCGATATCGGTCTGGAGTTGTTGCATTGAAGGGCTTCTAATCCGAGTCGTCGCTGACAGTTGCGCGATTTTGTGAGCGTTCATTTGGGTTTTCCGCCGCTACTCAAAAAAACGTTGCCGTCCGGTCGGGTCACACTGCTTTGGAATTTCTCGGAAGCGAGCGCCGCGAACGACCGAGCGTTTGAAAGACCCTCGGCGTCTTTCGACGAACCGCCTCGCTCCGTGCTCGTAGCTTCGCCGTTCGCGCAGCGCCCGTCGGACGATCGTGACCGCCCACAGTCAGCGCCCCAACACCGAGTGCAAGAGCTTCGATTCGGCTTTCCGGAGGTGTTCCGCCGCAGTACTCGGCGCACAGCCGATTGCGTCGGCTACGTCTTCGTGGCTCGCGGTCCGGGGAACCTCGTAGTAGCCGAGATCGAGCGCGGTCTCGGCGGCCTCGTGTTGACGTTCGCTGAGGAGCGTCTCGCTGGCCGTAGCGAGCGCAGCGAGGCCGCTGACTTCGTCGATTTCGACATCAACGGGGCCGGAAATACTCCCGACGAACGGGCGTATCTGTTCGGACGGACCGAACAGCGACAGCGTGACCGTTCCGTCCTCGTGATAGCTGATTGGCGGGACGATAACGAGCGCGCCGGTCGTCGGCGTGAACTCCTCGAAGGGGCCGGGTACCGCGTCGTGAATGTAGGCGTAGAAGGCGCGGTCGCCCGCCGGTTCGAGCTCGTAGTCGAGTACCGGATCGATATCGATAATTGTCGTCTCGAAGGCGCCGATGTCGCCCTCGATGTAGTGGAGGATACCGAGTTCGTCGCCCACGAAGTTCCACTGGAGTGCGGTGGCGCGGTCCACGAACGGCGCGTTCGCCAGCACGTCGAACATCGGGTGAATCTCACCCTCGCGGCCACCGGCCGTCAGCCGCACACGAACGTGCTTCATCGTCCGGGAATTGCGCGGCCATAACTTAAACCCCCCGAGCCAGTCCTGCAGCAGCCACTCGATGCTCGGCCGCGTACCGCTG
>JBLGCM010000294.1:0-3277 GCA_047617345.1 Natronomonas sp.
GCGGCGCCGCGCCGACCCTCTGAAACCGTCAGGTCCAAGAGCACAGCACCGATGGATTCAGCCATGAGATTTCATCAGGCGGCGAATTACCTGCTGGATCTACGCCGATTCGGCTCCCGGCCGGGGACAGACGCGACCCGGGAGCTACTCGACGCGCTCGGAGACCCCCACGAAGGGCTCGCTTGCGTGCAGATCGCGGGCAGCAACGGCAAGGGCTCGACCGCGCGGATGGTCGAGTCGGTTCTTCGCTCTGCCGGCCTCGATGTCGGACTCTATACCTCTCCACATCTCGACGATATCCGCGAACGCGTCCGGATCAACGGTCGTAAACTCGCCGAGCGGTCGCTTATCGAGTTCGCAGAGGAGATCGGCGAACACGTCACCGACCGCGCGGCAGCGGGCGACGCGCCGACCTTCTTCGAGACCGTCACAGCGCTTGCCCTCTGGGAGTTCGGCCGCCGGGATGTCGACGTGGCGATTCTCGAAGTCGGCATCGGCGGCACGCACGACGCCACGAGCGTCGTCGATCCGATCGCGAGCGCGGTCACGTCGGTCGCGCTCGAACACACCGACATCCTGGGTGGGGATGTCGAGACGATTGCCCGAGATCTCGCGGGCGTCGCGCCAGCAGACCGACCGCTCGTCACCGGGGCGAGCGGCGACGCACTCGATGCGATTCAGGCGGTCGTCAGCGAGACGGTCGTCGTCGGCGACGTCGACAGCGATGGCGGCATCCGCGCGAGTTACGACGGTCGGGATGGATTGGAAGGCGCGGTCACAATCGACGGCGGCGAGTGGGGCGTCGAGACGAAGCTGCCGCTTTTGGGCAGTCACCAGGCCAGAAACGCCGGCGTCGCGGCTGCACTCGCCAGACAGATCGTCGCGACGGGCGCGGTCGGTGAACTCGATCCGCCCGCGGAGTTGGCGGACGAGACCCCGGGGTTGAGCGAGCGGATCCTCGCACGCGGACTGCGAAACGCCCACTGGCCCGGTCGCTTCGAGATCATGGAACAGGAGCCGCTCGTGGTTCTCGACGGGGCGCACAACCCCAACGGCTGTGAGTGCGTCGCCGAGACGCTCTCGGAGTTCGAGTACGAGGACCTCCATCTCGTCGTCGGCGCGATGGCAGACAAGGACCACCGCGGGATCGCACGCGCGTTCGAGCCGGATACCGTCACTGCGTGTCGCCCGGATCTCGACCGCGCGGAGGATTCCGACGTGTTGGCCCACGTCTTCGAGGCGGAGACGGACGCAGCAGTCGACTCGCGGGTGGACGTTGCCGGCGCGCTCAAGGACGCACTCGCGGAGGCGGACGAGGGCGACTGCGTGCTGGTGACCGGTTCTCTGTACACCGTCGCGGAGGCGCGCACACGGTGGGCGCGGGCGAAGATTCCGAAACAGATCGATTCGGTTCCGGACGCGAGAGAACTGCTCCGAGATGCACACGTCACCGACGCCGGGTCGTGGCGGATGCGCGGCAAGGCAGTCCACCGGATTGTCAAGACCCGCGTCCAGCCCCGACAGGCCCAGTATCTCAAAGAGGAACTGCTCTCTCTGGGGGGCGAGTGTGCGATCTCGGGGCTCGACGATCAGGGCCGCGAAAATCTGGGCGCGGTGATGATGGGGACGATGGCCCAGTTCAGACGCCTCGCGGAGAAACTCGACGGCCAGCCGTACGGACTCGCGCCCTTTGCCGAGGAACTCCGGGAGACGCTGGAGATCGGTACCGGCCCCGAGTCTCAGGGCTATCCGTGGGAACAGGGGGCGGCCGTGATGGGCATTCTGAACGTCACCACCGATAGCTTCCACGACGGCGGCGAGTACGAGAAGCACTCGGACGCCGTCGACCGCGCCGAGGCGATGATCGAAGCGGGCGCGGACATCATCGACGTGGGTGGCGAATCGACCCGTCCGGGTGCCGACCCCGTCGCCGTCGAGGAGGAGAAAGCCCGCGTCCTGCCGGTCGTCGAGCGGATCAACGACCTCGACGCACTGGTCTCCGTCGACACCCGGAAAGCCGAGGTCGCGCGGGCGGCGCTGGATGCCGGCGCGGACATTCTCAACGACGTCTCTGGGCTGCAGGACCCCGAAATGCGTCTCGTCGCCGCCGAGTACGACGTGCCGGTCGTTGTGATGCACTCGATCAACGCGCCGGTCGACCCCGAGGCGGAGGTTCACTACGACGACGTCGTCGAGGACGTGATCGACTCGCTGACCGAGCGGATCCTGCTCGCCGAGAAGGCAGGTCTGGACCGCTCGCAGATCATCATCGACCCCGGCTTGGGATTCGGAAAGAGTTCGGCGGAGAGTTTCGAGTTACTGAACCGGATCGGCGAATTCCGAGGACTGGGTTGTCCGATTCTGGTCGGCCACTCACACAAGTCGATGTTCGAGTTAGTCGACCGCGAAGCGGGCGAGCGCTCCGATCCGACCGTCGCCGCGACGGCGCTGGCGGCCGAACGCGGCGCGGATATCGTTCGCGTCCACGACGTCGCGCCGAACAGGGCCGCCGTCGATGTCGTCGCTGCCGCGGAGACGCCAGCCGAGTGGGAGTAGCGGCCGGTGGCGTGTCCCGTGTTGGCGCGTGCGCTCCCGTGGCTGTCGAGTTTCGCGAAAGCTGGTTGCTGTTCGTTTAATCACAGACGGGGACACGCCAGTAGGGCGACCAACGCGGACCCGACCCCGGCAACTTCGATCCGACCGAGAACGACGAGAGCTGTGAGGGCGCTCAGTGCCAGTGCTGCCAGACCGAACAGCAACCACAAGACCCCGTTGCCCAAGTACCGCAGTGCCGTCCGGAACTCCGTCGTGTCCGAGACGGTGAACGTGTCTGTCTCCTCGTCGCCGCCGACGTAGAACTGTTCGTCACCCGGGCCGTCTCCTCGGGCGGCGCGTTTCTCGCCGTAGACGTGAACCTGATCGCCGGGTGCCAGGCGGCCCTCGAACTTCTTGTCCGTCGAGGCATCCACCGGCCCAATATCCACGGTGGAGCCACCGGAGATTTTCTCCGCATCCAGCGAGACGGTCGCCCCGTCCGGGTCGACGGCCACACTCCCGGTCTCGTCGGTCACGTAGAACGGTTGGGTGACTGTGCCGCTGTCGACAGTCTTCCACTCGGGCCCCGTATCACCGGGTCTACTGTCCTCGTGTACCTTGAGTCTGTAATCGTAGGCCACCGCAGGTGTCTCGGTGTACTTGCTGGTGAGTAACTCCGATTCGAGTTGCTCGACGGTCCCCTGTATCTCGACGGCGCCACTGGCGTTTTTGATATGTCCTG
>JBLGCM010000295.1:0-3268 GCA_047617345.1 Natronomonas sp.
CACAGACCGCGTGCTCCGATTGACGACCCGCCCGGCCACTGTGGTGAAGACCGAAGTCAGAGAGTAGCCAGGTTCAGCCGGTCAGACGCGCTCGACGAGCGTAGCGATACCCTGGCCGAAGCCGATGCACATCGTGCAGAGGCCGTACCGACCGTTGCACTCCTCGAGTTGTGCTGTGAGCTTCCCCAACAGCACACTCCCGGTCGCACCGAGCGGGTGTCCGTGGGCGATTGCGCCGCCCCAGACGTTCGTTCGCTCCCAGTCGGCACCGGTCTCCGCGAGCCACGCGAGAATGACCGGCGCGAATGCCTCGTTCACTTCGAATCGGTCGATATCGTCCACTGTGAGGTCGTTCTCCGCGAGGAGTTCCTCCGTCGCAGGAATCAGGCCCGTGAGCATCGTTTTCGGGTCGACTCCGACGACGTGCGTGTCGACGATACGGGCCGTCGGCTCCCAGCCGTGCGTTTCGCACGCCGACCCCGACGCGAGCAGGAGCGCGGCGGCTCCATCAACGACACCGGAGGAGTTCCCGGCGTGGATGACGCCCTCGCCGTCCTCGCGGAAGACGAGCGGGAGCTCCCGCAACGTCTCTGTGTCGGTCTCCGGCCGGGGGTGTTCGTCGCGCTCGACGGTGACCGCTTCGCCGTCGACTTCGGTTTCGACGGGAACGACCTGGTCGTCGTACTTCCCGGCCTCGAACGCTCGCCCCCATCTGGTCTGGGAGTCGACCGCGATCTCGTCGACGTCCTCCCGGCTGAATCCCCACTGTTCGGCGATTCGTTCGGCGCCCTCGCCCTGCGAGGTCAGTTCGTCGAAGTACTCGAAGTACGTCTCAGTCACGTTCTCGCGGTCCGCGTAGCTGTACTCGGCGGAGGCCGTGTCACTCGCCATCGGCACTCGCGTCATGTGTTCGACGCCCCCGGCGACGAGCACGTCGTGCATCCCGGCACGAATCTGTCCGGCCGCGAAGTTCGCAGCCTGCTGTCCGGAGCCGCACATCCGGTTGAGTTGGACGCCGGGCACGCCGTCGCCCCAGCCCGCCACCATCGGTGCGATACGACCGATGTTGCTTCCCTGCTCGCCGACCGGCGTCACACAGCCGTAAATCACGTCCTCGACGACAGCACCGCCGTCGAACCCGTTACGCGTCTCGAGCGCCCGGAGTGGTTCGGCAGCGAGGTCCTGCGGGTGGGTATCGCGGAACGACCCGTCGTGTTTCCCGAGAGGTGTCCGCACCGCGTCAACCACGTACGCGTCCTGCATGCGGGAAACTTCTCGACACCGAATCTTCACCCTTTGGACTCCGTCACTTCCGACATCGAGACGCAGTTCCAGTTCTCGACCGTCGGCCTACCGCTCCGGAATCGCGCCCTCGGCGAGAGTTCGACGCCGGTGAATTCGAACCGTGGGCCACCTTGCGGTCCGTGATCAGCGCACCGACTGTTCCGGTCACATCGGCTCACCGTTGTCGACTATCTAGTGTGGTAGTCGTTTACTCAGTATCTATTTACCCGCCGATTGCTTAGTACCGCGATACGTACCCCGAACGGGGCGGCTAGCAGACAGACCCTCAGCTCGTGACTTTGTCCCGGTATCGCCGTTGGCCGAAGAGTGAGCATGCGTGCTGTTCCATGCCGCCTGCTGTTCTGGTTCGACGAATCAAGCATGACGGCTCCACGTACGCGCCGCAATTCCGCAGGCGGCACCGCAACCCCGCGATCCGCTAGCAGTTTCGCCTCTCCAGTGACCACCGCTCAGCTCTCGTCCGAGGTTGCTGTCCGCAGTCCGGTCACTACCGACAGTGACTGTCGCCACATTCCCACGGATACGGGCGCCGACGGCGAGGCGTTCAGATGAGCACGACGCTTGCACCATCCCAGGACCGATTTGGAGACATCCGGGTGCTACACGTCGACGACGAGCCGAGCTTCGCGGACCTGGCGTCGACGTTCATCGAACGCGAGTACGACCGGTTCACTGTCGAGACGGCGACAAGCGCCAGCGAGGGGTTAGCGAAACTCGCTGAGGACTCCTTCGACTGTGTCGTCTCCGATTACGACATGCCCGACCGAAACGGCATTCAGTTCCTCGAGGCGGTCCGGGAGGACCACCCCGACCTTCCGTTCGTCCTCTTCACCGGCAAGGGCTCCGAGGAGATCGCCAGTGAGGCCATCTCGGCGGGGGTCACCGACTATCTGCAGAAAGGGACGGGGAACAGCCAGTACACGGTGCTCACGAACCGGATTGCCAACGTCGTCGAGCAGTTTCGCTCACGGCAAGCCGTCAAAGAGACGGAACAGCGTCTCTCGCAACTCGCCGAGCACACGGACGACATTCTGTTCATGTTCGATGGCGACTGGAGCGAGCTCTTGTTCATTAATTCGGCCTACGAGGACCTCTGGGGCGGCTCGGTCGACGAACTCCGCGAGGATCCGGACTCGTTCCTGGACAATATCCATCCCGCTGACCGGGAGACCGTCGTCGATTCGATGGAACAGGTCGTCGCTGGTGATGCTGCGGACATCGAATACCGGGTCCAACGACCCGATGGTGAACTCCGATGGATGAACGGGAAGACCAAACCGATCCCCGACGCGGACGGGGCGGTCTCACGAATTGTCGGGTACGTCAGGGATATCACCGACCGCAAAGAGCGGGAGCCGGAACTCAGGCGGAACGAACGCCGCTATCGAGCGCTCTTCGACGACCCGAACATTCTCGTCGGGTTGCTCGACACCGACGGGACGGTTCGAGATATCAACAAGACGGCGATGGAGTACGTCGACGCCACCATAGACGACGTCACCGGGTGCCCACTGTGGGAGGGGCCGTGGTTCGACCACTCCGAGGCAGTCGCCGAAACGGTCGAAGACTGGATTTCTCGGGCCGCAGCCGGTGAGTACGTCGAGTTCGAAATCGACCTCGTACGCGTTGATGGCAGCCCGTACACCGTCGAAGGCGTCTTCCGACCGGTCACGAACGAGGCCGGCGAGGTCGTCTCGCTACTGATTTCTGACCGCGACATCACGGAGCGGAAACAGCGGGAGGCGGAACTCGAAAGGGTCCAGCGACGGTTCGAGGCCGTTCTCGAGAACACGACGACGCCGATGTTCATGAAGGACGCCGACGGCGAGTACCTGCTGGTCAACAGCGGTTACCGCGAGCTGTTCGGCCTCGAGGACGAGACGGTCGTCGGCCGGACCGACGACGAGTTACACCCCGAGGCGGTGGCCGAGGAGATGCGGCGCAACGACCGGACGGTGATCGA
>JBLGCM010000296.1:0-3263 GCA_047617345.1 Natronomonas sp.
GTCCCGGTGACTTCTCCGGTGTGACGAGCAGGAACCGCCAGGAGTCGGGCAGCGGCCAACACCCGAGCGGGCGCGGGACGGTCCACGAACCCGGACCGGGCGGAGCGGTCGTGAACCGCTCGGTCGGGTGGCCCACATCGGCGACGAAACCGCCGGACTCGAAGGTCGCGACCCCGACGCCGCTGCGGCCGCCGCGGCCGAGCTGCGGGGCGAGTTCGCGCGGATCGACCGACTGGCCGTGCGCCCGAGCGATCGCGACCAGCACCGCGAGGGCGATCTGCGTGCCGCTGCCGAGTCCGACGTGGCGGTCGTACCCCTCAACCAGGTCGACAGCCGCACCATCGACGTCGAGGGCTTCGACGGCGTCTTCGATGTACGGGCGTAGCTCGTCGGGACACTCGACGGTCGTGGCTGGTTCGGCGCGGACGACCAGCCGTGGCTCGTCGAGTCCGACACCGACGCCACCGTACAGGCGCTCGTGTGCCAGCGAGAGGTTCTGAAAGCCGAAATGTAGCCGCGCCCCGGTCTCGACCGCAACGGTCGTCATGGTCCGTCGTTACGAGTCCCTCGCCATGAAACTACCGAGAACCGATCGCCGCCTCCCGAGATGGGGGCAGGAAACAACTTTGTTTTCGGCAAACCGAAATAATGTTGTCTGTTCGTCCCCTTACTCCGATAATGGCAACGACTGAGTCCGATATCCTCGACATCGAGGCGATCCGTGCTGATTTTCCGATCCTCGAACGCAAGTTCGGTGATCAGCAGCTGGTCTATCTCGATAACGCCGCGACGACACAGACGCCCGATCAGGTGATCGACACCATCGCCAACTACTACCGTGAGACCAACGCCAACGTTCATCGGGGACTCCACCAGCTCTCGCAGGAAGCCTCGATTGCCTACGAGGACGCCCACGACCGCGTCGCCGAGTTTATCGGCGCGAGCGGGGGCCGCAAGGAGGTCGTCTTTACGAAAAACACCACCGAGAGCCTGAACACGGTTGCCTACGCCTGGGGACTGAACGAACTCGGCCCCGGCGACGAGGTGGTGCTCACGGAGATGGAACACCACGCTTCGCTCGTGACCTGGCAACAGATCGCAAAGCGGACCGGCGCGGAGATCGAATATATCCGGATCGACGAGAACGGCCGGCTCGACATGGATCACGCCCGCGAGGTGATCGGCCCCGACACGGCGATGGTCTCGGCCGTCCACACCTCGAACGTCCTCGGGACGATCAATCCTGTCGGCGACCTCGCGGAGATCGCCCACGACAACGACGCCTACATCTTCGTCGACGGCGCGCAGGCGGTCCCGAACCGACCCGTGGATGTCGAGGCAATCGACGCCGACTTCTACGCCTTCTCGGGGCACAAGATGTGCGGGCCGACGGGCATCGGCGTCCTCTACGGCAAACAGCACATTCTGGAGGCGATGGAGCCGTATCTCTACGGCGGCGAGATGATCACGAAAGTCACCTACGAGGACTCGACGTGGAACGAACTCCCCTGGAAGTACGAGGCCGGGACGCCGGTCATCGCACAGGGGATCGCGCTGGCCGCCGCAATCGACTATCTCGAAGATATCGGGATGGAGAACATCGAGCGCCACGAGAACGAACTCGCCCAGTACGCCATGGAACGCTTTGCGGAGTTCGACGATATCGAGGTTTTCGGGCCGCCGGCCGGCGAGGACCGCGGCGGGCTGGTCTCGTTCAACGTCGAGGATGTCCACGCACACGATCTCTCGGAGATACTCAACGATTACGCCGTGGCGGTTCGGGCCGGCGATCACTGCACGCAGCCGCTGCACGACAAACTCGGCGTCGCCGCGACGGCGCGGGCCTCCTTCTACATCTACAACACGAAAGCCGAGATCGACACGCTCGTCGAGGCGCTGGACGACGCACGTCAGCTGTTCGCCTAAACCGGCAGCGTTATTTCCCGGCGACCGGCGGCGCTGGTTACGCCGGAGTCGCCGTGGGTGTCGGGCTCGTCGCGGGACTTTGACTCGCCGTTTCGGCTCGCTCGGGCGGATCGTCTGTTGATTTCGCTGCCGCGACGCGGCGGTACGTCCGCACGAAAACGCTCGAAGCGGGTCCGTGATCGCTCGACACGTGCATCACAACGCCTATGTTCCCGTTGTACGGATATCTCGGCAATGCTGGCAGGGACCGACAGCGGCGTGTACCGAGTCCCCGAGCGCCGTTTCGAGGGCGCTGAGCAGGTGCTCGGCGGCGTCGGAATCCGACAGCTCGACTCCGGTGACGGCGTGGTGTTCGCGGCGAGTGGATCCGGAGTGATACGGTCGACAGACGGCGGAAAGCGTTGGGAAACGGTCGGTCCGCCCGTCGAGGACGTCCACGCTGTCACGTCCACCGAGCGGGGAGTGTACGCGGGTGTCCAGCCCGCCAGACTCTACGTATCGGACGACAGCGGTGAGACGTGGACGGCACAAGCCGGATTCGAGGCGGTCGCGGCCGGCTCCTCGTGGCCGAACCTCCCCGACCGCACGGAAGCCTGTGTCCGCGATATCGCCGTCGTCGACGACACCATCCTCGTCGGCGTCGAAGTCGGCGGTCTGGTGGTCAGTACCGACGGGGGAGCCAGCTTCGAGGCGGTCGGATCCGTCCCGGCAGACGTCCATCACGTGCTCGCTGTCGGGAGCAGCCACTGGATCGTTAGCTGTGGCACCGGCGGACCGGGGGGTCACGGCGGCGTCTTCGAGACGACCACCGCCGGTGACCGCTGGGTCGAACGTGATATCGGCACGGCCGAGTACGTCCGCGAATCCTGTTATCGAGACTGTTTGTACACCGCCGCGAACGAAACCGCGCCGCTCTGGGATCCACCGGACGCGACACTGTTTGCGGAGCGAGACGGGACACTCGCGCCCCGACAGTATCCCGGCGGGCCGGAGTCGTACGTCATCTCGTGGGCGACCGGCGCCGATCACATCTTCGCCGGGACGAACGACGGGGCGATTCTCCGCGGTCCCGGCGAGTGGGAGCGACTCGGAACGGTGCCGGTCTCTGCGGAGGCACAGCGGGCGTGGGGCGTCCGGTCGTTGACGGTCCCGACCGTGAAGCGATAGCACCGCGTCAGCTACCAACGGATCGAAACTGTTGACTACAGCCCGCCGCTGGGGACGACTGTGTCGCTGCTTTCGGTGCTGACGTCGGCCATCCTCCCGGTCGTTTCGGTCGCTGGCGTCGGCTTCCTGCTCGGCTCAGTTCGCGATATCGAGGTCGATCCGCTCTCGAC
>JBLGCM010000297.1:0-3249 GCA_047617345.1 Natronomonas sp.
TTCAGGACTGGCATCTGGACGGTATGCATGCTGAACTCGTACATCGTCTCTATCTCGTCACAGAAGGCCCGTATCTCGTCGTGTCCCTCGATTGTCGCCTGCGGATACTCAAGGACCGCATCCTCCGTGTAGAGTGCCATGAACTCGTCCCACTCCCCTGTGTCCGCACCGTGGTCGATGGAGTGGGCGTACTTCGACCGGAGTTCTCTGAGTTCGAGATGGTCCTGTATCTGCGGTGGCGGGCTTGTCTCGGCCATGTCCAAACGTTCATCATCTACAATGATAAATTTTTCGCTCTGATTGACACGAACGAGCCACACGGAGACAGTCGGGAGCAACCGTCCGACGAGGAACAGTCCCGCGGTTCGCCTCTCGGTGAGCGGAGGTCCGAATCAGCGAACCGGCAGTGTGACGTGAGACGGGGCCTCGGGGGAGTGGAACACGTTCTGCGTGGCCACCTGTGCGTCCTCGAGCGTCCCCGTGCCGACAGGGTCGGCGATGTTGAGGTTGCGGTCGTACTTGGGGAAGTTGCTACTGGTCACCTCCAGTCGGATGCGGTGGCCTGCCTCGAAGGTGTGTGCGACGGCGGCCATGTCAACCGGAATCTCGTACTGTGTGCCCGGTTCCAGAAACGTCTGTTCGGTCATCCCGTCCCGGTAGCGTGCACGCCGGATACCCTCTGTCACGGGCACACAGTAGCCGTCGGGTTCGACATCGACGAGCGTCGTGACGAAGTCGGTGTCGGGAGCCGATGTCGAGATATACAGCGTGGCCTCGACGGGGCCGGCGATATCGCAGGGTTCGGTCAGTCGCTCGGAGGTGTACACGAGCAGGTCCTCGCGTGTTTCGACGGACGACCGGTCGGTGACCCCCGGTTCGTCGATGTTCGGGTGGTGACTCCGCCCACCCGTCGTCGGCACCGGGTCGGCGGGGTCGTACTCGTAGCTGTCGACGAACCCCGAGTCGGGTTTGGCCGGCGTCAGGTACCCATCGCCGGACCGGGAGTTTGCATCCCCGCCGCTGTGGAGATAGTACGGCGTCGGCTCGTGTTCGGGTGGCCAGGACTCGTCCGTCCGCCACTCGTTGTCCCCCATCTGGTAGTACTGCACCGAAGGGATGTCCAGCCCGTTGCGGTCACCCAGCCAGTGACCGAACCACTCCAGCGAGAGGTCGCCCAGCAGAGCCGTGCCGCCGGCAGCCCGGTAGCCGAATTTCCGCTCGCCGCCGCGGTCCGGTGTCACCGTGACGTACGCCTCGTGGTCCCAAGGACCCACGACGAATCGCTGCTCCTCTTGGGCCCGCTGGCCCGCATGCTCCTCGACTGCCTCGTAGAGGTCCAGATGTCCGGGCAGGAACATGTCGTACCAACCCGTCACGTTCAGAAGTGGCGTGTTCACCCCGGTGAGTTGTTCGGTGACGTCGATATCCGCCCAGTACTCGTCGTACTGCGGGTGGTCGAACCACGTTTGCGCGCAGTCTGCGGCGGGATGGTCGAAGAGGTTGTTCGAGGCCACCGGCAACTGCTCGACAAGCCCCTCGGGGTCCTCTGTGAGGTCGAGCAACTCCTCGGCCAGTTCGGCTTTCTCCTCCTCGGAAACGTCGAGTCGTGTGACACTGTCCTGGGCGTTGTACAGGTTCCACCACTGATTGAATCCGAGTTCGAACGCGCCTCCGGTGTAGGTCCAGCCGTTGTGGTAGTTGGCGCCGGTGAGATACGCGAGCGTGGCTTCGAGCGACGGTGGGTCCGCTATCATCGTCTGCAGGACCGTCACACCGTGATACGACGCGCCGTACATCCCGACCCGGCCGTTGCTCCAGGCCTGGTCGGCCGCCCACTCGACCGTATCGTACCCGTCCGCCGCCTCGTTGACGAACGGAACCCACTCTCCTTCGGATTTGAACCGGCCCCGTGGGTCCTGAACGACGACCGCAAACCCCTCCTGGACTGCGTCTAGTGGATTGAGAACCAGTCCTGCAACGGAGCCAGCGTTGGACTTGTCGTACGGGTTCCGGTGGACGATGGTCGGACACGACGTTGCGCCTGCTGGGCGGTACACATCGGTCGCAAGATTGACGCCGTCGCGCATCTGCACGTAGAGGTCTCGCTCGACAGTGATCTCGTCCATACACATATATCACTGTTTTCCCATATATAATTTATTGTTATCGAGAAACAAGGGGTGCAGTAGAGGAAAGAACTGATGTCATTCAGTCTCCCCAAGCGAACTGCGGTGTACGAGGAGGGTGTCTTCGATTCGTGGGCGAGCGGGGTCGTTTCACACCTCGAGGAGTCCTACGGGCCGGGTGGCGGCTACTCGCTGGTTCGAGCGGACGAGGACTGGGACATCGTCGCGGATGGAACATCCCGCCTGGAGCGGAGTCCGCTGGAGAACCCGATGGTAACGATGTGGACGTCGATGATGGAGGGACAACGCGACGCGCACGGCGACGGGGCGACACTCTCTGGACTGTTCGGTGCGTTGCTCGTCGAAGAGGGGATCGACCTCGTGAACAGTGGTCTCAGTCCCGAGACTGTGCGGGTTGGATTCACAAATGCACACTCTGTGGCGATCTCGGCGCTAGAATCGGCCACGATATCACCGGCTGACGCCAGACAGCGATCTCTCGTGACGGCAGCAACCGGGAACGGTATTCTCCACGATGCTGTCACCGACGAACTGTCACGAGTGGTCAGACACCACCAACCGGTACAACCGCCACAGACGCTCTCTCGTGTCGGTGCCTCGCCGGCGGAGACAGCAGCCGTCCCCGGTCCCTTTCTCACGAAGGAACCGGTCAACCCGGAGACGCTTCCCAAGAAGGATGTGCGTATCCTCCTCGTCAATCAGCGACTCTACGTCGAGGCCGACGAGACGAATCGCACACACACCGTGCCGAACCTGACCGTCTCATCGCCGGACGATGTCGATGCAGTAGAGACGGGAACGCGGCGCGTGTACGACGAGTGGGCCCGGGCCATCCAGGCTGTTCGGCCGGACGTCGTCGTCTCACTGCAGGGCATCGCACCGGCAATCAGGCGGCGTCTCGTCGCGGACGGGGTTACGGTCGTTCAGCGTGCGAAACCCGAGAGCGTGTTCCAGGCGCTGGCAGCGTCGACAGGTGCGACGGTCGTGAGTTCGCTCGACGAACTCGACGCCAGTCACCTCGGGACAGCGAGCCGTCTCGAGTGTCATACGTACAACGACCTCCCGTACGTGTTTGTCCACGGCACCGCACAGCAGGTGTACT
>JBLGCM010000298.1:0-3246 GCA_047617345.1 Natronomonas sp.
CGGCGACTGTCGCGAGACCGCGACCATGCAGTCGGTGGACGAGCGCGAGCACCGCGTCCGCCTCACCGGCGAGTACGAGGACTGGAAACGCCTGCTCTCCGGCGAACTCGGCCTCCTCGACGCCGTGATGGGCGGGACGCTGAACGTGACCGCCGACATGAAAAACACATTGCAGTACATGGACGCCCAGCTGGTGATGGTCGACGTGGCCGCGGAAACCGACAAGCGATTCCTCTTCTAGTCCCCACTCTTTCCGTCAGTGGGTCGCCGTGGGCGACCCCCCTGCGCAAAAACTTGGCAAAAAAGCGCGAGTAGCGCGGAACGCAGTTCCGCGGACCGTTCGAGCGGGCGAAGTCGTCCGAAAGGCGGAGCCTTTCGAGATGACGAGAGACGCCACGGGCGTCTCTCGAACCACCCGCGAGAAGACGCCTCCGGCGCCCGCGAAGAACCGCGCGCCCGCGGCGCGCGGATGCTCGCTGGAAGCAGACATTCCACAGTGGTTGCCGTCGGGAACCGGGATGTTGCGGGACGGTTCGCGAGGTGGTTGGTTTCGGGACTATCGAAGGTGGACCGACTGCTCAGCGTTCGTGCGTATTGAACGGACAGCCAACGTCGGAGGCGGTAATTAAAGGGAGACGTATATCTGATAAAACTTGTGTATGGTTGCTGGTTTGGAAGTGGGCTACTGGTTTTTAATCTTTTACCGGTGGAATATGGGTGTATGAACAGAGAAATACCGCGTATTGTACGTGAGGAACTGTGGCGAAGCATTGCGTGGTTCGGTCTGGCGCTTGTCGGTTGGCCGATCCTCGTCGACGAGCTTGCGTGGCTAGAACAGAATCTGTTCACCGTGTTTGGCCTGCCCGTGGTTACGTGGGCAGTGCTTACTGCTGGGATGATCGGTATTCGAACTGTTTCGGGTGCGGAGTTACAATATCCGCTTAGTTCATCAGGCGTCTTGCTCTGGGGCGCCATACTTGGCGTTCTCACCGGGGTGTATCTGATTGCAGTTGAGGGCTATAGTCCGTTGCTGGTAGTAACCGGTGAGGTTGCTGCCGCTGCTGCTACTGTTGCTTGGTACTGGTATGCAGGGGTATTCGATTCATCGACCGAGCCAGCCGGCTGACCTCTCCGGTCTGTTGGTATCGACCGATTTGAGTCGACGATTCTCGATGTGAATTCGTGCAAGATACGCGCCCTGTGCGGAGCGGTCACAGGGATTTTACCCGTCGCCGTGAACAAGCGTCTGTGTCCCCTCGTGGACTGTCAAATCCGTGAATTCACAGCCTAACGAAGCGGGAGCCACCGACGACGACTCAGTAGCCGAGGCGGATACCGAATCGGAACATACCCCCGTCTCGCAGGAGAACGCACTGCGGGCCCAACTGCAGATCGGTCGAGAGGAGCTGACACGACCGAAGCGCGGACTCGCGCTCTCCGGTCTCTCAGCCGGGCTCGACATCGGGTTCGGCCCCCTGTTCATGACGGCACTCATAACTACTGCTGCCGGCGTCTGGAGCGAGCCGACCATACGGTTGGGGACTGGACTCGTCTATTCTCTCGGGTTCGTATTCGTCGTTCTCAGTGGCACAGAGCTGTTCACCGAACACACCACCCTCGCCGTCTTGCCGGTGTTGAACGGGGACGCGACGATTTTCGACCTCGCTCGACTGTGGGGCGTGGTCTACTGCACGAACCTCCTCGGCGGGGCCGTGTTCGCCGCTGGGATGGTCACGTTCGGTCCAGCATACGGACTAATCGCCCCGACAGCGTTCGTCCGTCTGGCCGAGCCGCTCGTCTCGCATTCTGTCGCATCGACGCTCTTCGCTGCGGTCCTGGCCGGGTGGCTGATGGGACTGCTTTCCTGGATGGTCACGTCAGTCAAAGGTTCGGCCGCTCGGATTATCCTGGTCGTCGCTATCACTACGATCATCGGGTTCGGTCACCTGCCTCACTCCATCGCCGGCAACGTCGAAGTCGTCGCTGGCTTGCTCGCGTCTCCGTCTATTACGATAGCTGACTACGGTCGTTTCCTGCTGGTTGCGACGACTGGGAACGTCGTCGGCGGCACCATCTTTGTCTCGTTGCTGAAATACGGCTACGTTACTGGCGGCATCGAAGAGTGATGGCAGTAAGCAGTGTTGCCAAACTGGGCGGGTGATCGGTGACCGATGTGCGGACGCTCTCGGCCGACCGATTGGGAGGTCCACGCGCGAATTGAGCCACTTTTGTTTGCTGATCGTGGTCTCTGTACCGAGTGGATCGGAAAACGAAAAGTGGAGGTTCTCAGGCTTCCACTGCCAGCCCGGCCTCGCGGGCGGCCTCCTCGGCGCTCTGGTCGTCGTGGAGGACACTGGCGACGCCCTGCGTAATCGCCTCGGGGTCGTCGTGCTGGAAGATCGACCGGCCCATCGAGACGCCGGCCGCACCCGCGTCCATCGCGCCCCGCACCATCTCCAGGGTCTCCTTGTCGGTGCCTTTCGCGCCGCCCGCGATGACGACGGGCAGGCTGGTCGACTCGACGACGTGCTGGAAACTCTCGGCGTCGCCGGTGTAGCCGGTCTTCACCAGATCCGCGCCGAGTTCCTCGCCCAGGCGGACGGCGTGGCCGACGGCCTGGTTGTAGTCCTCGGACTCGGGGTCGATGTCTGGCCCACGCGCGTAGGTCATCGCGAGGACGGGCATCCCGTAGCGGTCGGCCTCGCTGGTGACCGCCGCGAGTTCCTCGATCTGTTCGCGTTCATACTGTGACCCGACGTTGATGTGGAAAGAGACAGCGTCGGCCCCGGCCCGGATGGCGTCCTCGACGGTCCCGGTCGTGCGCTTGTCGTTCTCGTCCGGGCCGATAGCCGTCGAGCCGTTGAGATGACAGATGTAGCCCGCACCGTTCTTGTTCTCGTGGACGCGCCCCGCGATGCCTTTCTGTGTGAGAACCGCGTCCGCGCCGCCCCGCGTGATCGCGTCGATGGTCGATTCGATGTCCTTGAGGCCTTTGACAGCCCCCAGTGTGATACCGTGGTCCATGGGGACGATGAGGTGGCGTCCCCCTGTCCCGATCCGGGCCAGCCGCGCTGGGTTCCCCGTACTCATATTAGGTGAAGGTGTGGCAAGTACGGACATAAGCGTTGCGAGACTGCGACATCGGGGATGCCGACGAAGCAATCGCTGGCGGTGATTTCGGGACGGAGACACAGTGGGTGTACGGGCTATCGGCGATCCGTGAGGCAGGCTAGTCCCCGCCCGCCT
>JBLGCM010000299.1:0-3245 GCA_047617345.1 Natronomonas sp.
GCCGGGTTCCGCCGGGAGGGCGGCGGCCCGCTCGCGGACGGTCGTCTCGTCCATCACACACCCGTAGGGATTCAGCGGGCTTTGATCCGTCGCTAGAAGATGTCCTCGGGGAGGACCGAGGCCAGCTTTCCGGACGAGTCGTCGGCGTCGTCGATGATAATCGCGTCTTCCAGTGCGGCCACGGCGAGATCCGGTTCCTTGGGGCGGGGAACGTGGAGATCCTCGCGGTCGCCCGCGACCGCGATCACGAGCGTCGGCGTCCGCAACAGCCAGTAGACCGCGAACAGAACTGTCGAGATGAGCAACCCGAGCGCGCCGATCAGCTGCATGAGGCCGTCGAGTTGCGAGAAGAAATTCAGCATGCCCTGAGCGAAGCCGACGGTTCCGCCGGCGCCCGTCTCCTGCGCCGCCTGCGTATCGAACTCGATATCGCCGACCAGGCTGTCGAAGTCGAGCACCAATCCCGCGAGCAGAAACAGCGCGCTGTAAACGCCGTACCGGACGCTCCTGGCGGCAAGTTCAGTCCGGGAGAGCGCGCTGGTTCTCACCCCGGTGACGTTCGGGCGCTCGACCTGCTCGAAGTTCTCACCGTCCATATTCGGGGTAAAGGTCAGAACGCGGTGGCTCGTCACGACGACCCGCGAATCGCCGATATCGACAGTCTCCTCGACCGACTCGCTCTCGTAGAGGAGGTCGTCGACGTTCGATTGCCACCCCATACCCCTCCTACGACGGTGTCCGATATGAGTCCGACGGCCCATTATCGATGCTGAGAACACCTGAACCCCTTTCGTCGCGCGGTTTGAGGTGTCGGAATCTCGGCTCTCGGTGCGCTGTGTGCGTTCTGAGCCATCCCGGAGCATACAACACGGTTGGCGATCAACTGGGTGTATGGACGAACGGACCCGGGTCTGGCTGGTCGAGCGCAGTTACGGCAACGACGAGGATCTCGTGACACTCGTCTTCGCGACCACCGACGGAGAGAAGCAGTTGAAAAAACAGCTCTCGCACAACATGCTGTACGGCAAGACGATCACCGCGGCGCGGGAGAAAGATCCGGAGACTCTCGACGAAGTGAAAGACGAACAGACCCGACAGCGATACGCCAGCGAAGCCTCGCGAATGGCCGAGAAACACGACCCCGACGACGAAGTCTAACGGGGTTTGCGACGCACGTTCAGCGCTCGATGCCGCGTTCGTCGAGCAGTTCGTAAAACTCCGACTCCGAGAGCCTCGGCACTCCCTCGTCGTCGGCGTCGTCTCGCTTGGTCTGGCCCGGATCGTCGCCGACGACGAGGTAATCGGTGTTCCCCGAGACGCTCCCGGTCGCGTTCGCGCCGTGTCGTTCGACGAGATCCTGCGCCTCGCTGCGGGTCATCGCTCCGAGCGCGCCGGTGAAGACGAACGTCTCGCCGTCCAGCGCACCCCCCCGTTCGATCTTCGCTCGCTGTGGGTCGACGTGGCCCAGAAGCCGGTCGATAGCCGCGGCGGTCTCCTCGGCCTCGAAAAACGCCCGAATGGAGTCGGCGACTTTCGGGCCGATGTCGGCCACCTCACGCAACTGATCGGGGTCCGCAGTTCGTACCGCCTCGAAGGTCTCGAACTCGGCGGCGAGCGCGCGGGCGGTCGCCTGTCCGACCTCGGGGATTCCCAGTGCCGTCAGGAAGGCATCGAGCGGCGGTTCGTGGGTCGCCTCGATTTCTGCGAGCAGATTTTGCGCGCTCTGCTCGCCCCAGCCCTCCAGGCCGGTCAGATCCTCGACGGTGAGTTCGTACAGATCTGCCGGCTGTTCGACCAACCCGGCGTCGACCAGTTGCTCGACGCGCTGCTCGCCCAGCCCCTCGATGTCCAGCGCGTCCCGGCTCGCGTAGTGCCGGATCGACTGCTCGCGCTGTGCCGGACAGCCCAACCCCGCGGGACAAAAGGCCAGCGGCCCGTCTCGCTGAACTTCGGCCCCGCATTCGGGACAGGTGTCGGGAAACTCGAAGGAGCCGTCCGCCCCGTCGAGCACTTCGCTCACGTCGGGGATCACGTCGCCGGCCCGCTCGACCCGGACGCTGTCACCGACTCCGACGCCGAGGCGGTCGATCTCCTCGGGGTTGTGCAGGCTCGCCCGCGAGACCGTCACGCCGCCGACGTCGACCGGATCGAGCAGCGCGACGGGGGTGAGCCGACCGGTGCGGCCGACCTGGACGATGATCTCTCGAACTGTCGTCTCGCCGCTTCTGGCGGGGAACTTGTAGGCGAACGCCCACCGCGGCGAGCGCGCTGTTGCGCCCAACCGCTCGCAGGCGGCGCGGTCCTCGACGGAGATCACCGTGCCGTCGATCTCGTAGCCGAGGTCCTCGCGCTCGTCGAGCATCCGATCCCGGTAGTCGATTGCGTCTTCGATGTCGTCGACGAGTTCGACCCGGTCCGCGACGCGCAGTCCCCACTCGGGCAAGCGCTCGTAGACCTCGCTCGTCCGCTCGAAGGAGACAGAGGAGCCGAGTACCCCGAAGAAGTACACTGCGAGCGGTCGCTCGGCGACGACGCCGGGGTCGAGTCGTCGGAGCGTCCCCGCGGCGGCGTTACGGGGATTGGCGAAGGGCTCTTTCCCGGCCGTGACGCGCTCGCGATTGTGCTCCTGAAAGGCCTCTCGTGGCATGAGCACCTCCCCGCGGACGGCGAGGAAGTCGGGGGAGTCCCCTCGGAGCCGTTCGGGGACTGCCGGAATCGTTCGGACCTGTTCGGTCACGTCGTCGCCGCGCTCGCCGTCCCCGCGGGTCGCGGCCCGTTGGTAGACTCCGTCCTCGTAGACGACTTCGACGGAGAGTCCGTCGAATTTCGGCTCGCAGAAGTACTCGATCTCGCCCTCGAACTCCGCGAGATCCGAGCGGACCCGCTCGTCGAACTCACGGACCTCATCGGCGTCGCCGCTCTGGTCGAGCGAGCGCATCACGGCGACGTGTTCGACCGTGTCGAGTTCGTCCAGCGGTTCGGCCCCGACGCGCTGGGTCGGGCTGCCCGCCGTGTCCAGATCGAAGGCCTCCTCCAGTGCGAGTAGCCTGTCGAACAGCGCGTCGTAGGTCCGGTCGCCGATCACCGGATCGGCCTCGACGTAGTACCGGTAGTCGTGGTACTGGATGGCCTCGCGGAGGCGCGCGGCCTGCTCGCGGGCGGCCTGCTCGTCGAGTCGCTCGGTCGGCTCGAACTCGGTGTCTGGATCGCTGACGTAGGGGTTGCCTTCGGGTTCCTGCTCGGCG
>JBLGCM010000300.1:0-3238 GCA_047617345.1 Natronomonas sp.
TGACATCACCTTCGCTCGTCTGTTTCCGAAGACCGCGGGCGAGGCTCGTTACTCCTCGCTGTCGCCGGTTTCAGGGCCGGCGCTGCCGGTCGGGCCGACGGAGAAGACGAACTCGTGTTCGGCTTCGGTCTCGAAGCGCCCGAGGATGTCACGCAGCGGCTGGGCGTAGCGCTGTAGGTCGTTGGCCCGCTCGGAGACCTCATTGAGCTCTGCGGCCTGTTCTTCGGCAGCCGCGCTCACGTTGTCCGTCTCGGACTGTGTCTCTTCGCTCAGGTCCGCAATCTCGTTGATTTCGCCGGCGATGTCCTGGATGCTGTCCAGTTGGTCGCCGATCTCCGTGTCGGGGTGTTGCTCGGCGAACCGCTCCAGTTCGGCGGCGATGCCGTCCATCGTCTCGGAGATAGTCTGGAGGCGCTCTTTCTGGTCTTCGGCGTCGACGGCGATCTTCTGAATCGAGTCGGCCACCTGCTCGCTGGCTTTCCGGACGGTGGTCGCGCTCTGTTCGACCTCGGAGCCGGCTTCCTCCACTTCGTCGACGTAGGATTTGAGCTGGCCGGTCGTCTTTTCGAGTTCCTCGATCATCCCGTTGAACTCGCTGGCGATCTGGTCCATCGACTCGTTTTCCCCGTCCTGATTCATGCGCTGGGTGAGGTCACCCGCGGCGCATTTCTGCATGATATCGGAGTACTCCTGGGCTTTCTCCTGGAGGTAGTTGCTCATCTCCAGTGCTTCGGCCCGGGAGACTTCCGCCTCCTTTCGGGCGCGTTCTGCTTCCTCAATTTGCTCCTTCAAGGCGTCACGCATCTCCGCGAACCCGCTGTAGAGCCGGCCGATGTTGTCGATACGCGACGTATAGACCGTCGTATCGAGGTCACCTTCACGCATCCGCTCGGTCTTGCCGGTCAGGCGGTCGATCGCTCGCGACGTGCTGTAACCGAGCGCAGTCCCGGTCACGCCGATCAGGAGAACCGCGAGGACTGTCGCAATGAGTCCCCAGTTCGAAATCGTCTGGACGAACCCGAACACGTCGCTACGGGGTGCCTGGGTCACGACGACCCAGTCGGTGTCGGAAACCGGTGCGTAGCCGACGGTGTACGGTTCGTCGATGACCTCCGAATCGGCGGCCATCTGAGCGATGACGCCGGATGCGTTCTCGGTGTTCCGGAGAGTTGCGGCTTCCCGAATCGGCTCCCGGGACGCGTTGTTCGTGGAGTACGGCTGGAGCGTATCGCTCGTGTTACCGCTGACCATCACCCGGTACGAGCCCTCGTCGACGACTTCGGTCTCTTGGGGACCTGCGGTCTGGAGACTCGTCCGCAACTCGAATATCGACACTTCGAGGAACAGGAAGCGCGTCCTGTTTTCACCGACGTCCGAGTTCGTCTTGCTGACGAAGCCGACGACCTGGTCGCCGCCCACCTCGTAGGTGTCGCTCTTGTAGACGCCACTGGAGTCGAGCCCCGACAGGACCTCCGAATCCGTGACGAAGAAGCCTCGCGGACTGTTGTTCGTCAGTTGGTCGCCCGGGCTGAGAGAGGTACTCGCGACCACTTCCGCACCGTTGGGCGTCTGGTCGATTACGTGTGCGGCGACGACGTCACCCTCTTGTGTCTGAATTTCCGCCAGATCTGTCGTGAGAGTGCCGGTGTCCGCACCGGACCACTGTCGCTCCGTGGCGTAGAGCCCGGTCGCCAGCCGCTGTCGTTGTGCCCATTGTTCGACGATGTCCGCCTGCTGTGCCGCAGTGTTCTCGAACTGGTCAGCCGTCCGGTCTTCCGTCTGCTGGCTGATGGTATCCGTCGCCGCGAGCCCGATCCCACCGATAGAGAGCGCCATGACTGCGAGGACGAGCCCGAACTTGATGGCGAAGCTCTTGCGAATCACCCGGGGTGTAATCGTCTGGAGAAGCTTCACTGCGATGTTTGGGTCTTGCTCCGCTGACTCGTCGCCGCTCATCGCGAGTCACCGGCGCTCCCGGACCGTTCCCAGTCGTCTCCACCCGTCCTAACTGTCCAATTCATCCCGTACGTCCATCCCCGCTGACTGGATTTGCCCCAGTTTGCAAACCCAGCCGGGGTTGTACCGTCCATGCTCGCTATCCTGCGACCCATAGAACCCTTTGCCATGCTTTGTCACATAAATTTTTGGAGTGTGGGTCGTTGTTCCTGCCGGATGGCCGACAACATTCATCACACAGAGACATCTAACGGGGTCTATGTCCTTCAGACGGCGATTAGGTGATAGCCAGTGAACAGGAACGCGAAGATTGTCTGCACGCTCGGCCCTGCATCTGCCGACCGCAACAGCATAACCGGCCTAGCAAACGCCGGGATGTCTGTCGCCCGTCTGAATGCGAGCCACGGGTCGACCGACGAACGCCGCCGGCTCGTCGAACTCGTCCGCGACGTCGACAACCGGACTGCCCAACCGATTGCGACGCTGCTGGACTTGCCCGGCCCCGAGGTCCGAACCGCTCCCGTCGACACCCCGATTACGCTCCCGGACGGCGCGTCAGTCGAGTTCGTCGAGGGCGAGGGAGCCACTGCCGAGCGAATCGGTCTCTCGCGACCGATCAACGGGGCGACTGTCGGCGATACAGTGTTACTGGACGACGGCCACATCGAAGCGACAGTGACGGACGTCAACAGCGGTGTTGTGACGGCAAGGGTCGATTCAGGTGGTGACCTCAAGAGCAGGGCCGGCGTCAACGTCCCGGGTGTCGACCTCGACCTGCCGACGATTACCGACGCCGACCGCCGGGAATTGGACCTCGCCGCCGACGTCGGGGTCGACTTCGTCGCCGCGAGTTTCGTCCGCTCCGCCGAGGACGTCTACGACATCAGCGCCGAACTCGAAGACAGGGGTGCGGACATCCCCATCGTCGCGAAAATCGAGCGCGCGGAGGCCGTCGACAACGTCGAACAGATAATCGAGGCAGCCTACGGCGTGATGGTCGCTCGCGGCGACCTCGGCGTGGAGTGTCCGCTCGAGGAGGTGCCGCTCATCCAGAAACGGATCGTCCGGCAGTGTCACCGGGCCGGCGTCCCCGTCATCACGGCGACGGAGATGCTCGACTCGATGATCCACAGTCGTCGCCCGACCCGCGCCGAGGCGTCGGACGTGGCCAACGCCGTCCTCGACGGGACCGATGCCGTGATGCTCTCCGGCGAGACGGCCATCGGGGACCACCCAGTTCGGGTCGTCGAGACGATGTGTCGCATCATCGAGGACGCCGAGG
>JBLGCM010000301.1:0-3233 GCA_047617345.1 Natronomonas sp.
GTCCCGAACTAACATGTCGAGTGCGACCGATTCGGTCGTCAGTTCCGGGTCACCTGCGCGTGCAAGCGCCAGCGTATCGTCGATCAGCTGCTCCATCCGGTCGAGTGAGGACTTAGCCGGGGCCAAGTGCTCGTTCCCGGTCTCCTCGCGGGCGAGTTCGACCCGGCCGCTCGCCACGTTCAGGGGGTTCCGCAGGTCGTGGGAGAGGACGCTCGCGAACTTCTCGAGGCGTTCGTTCTGGCGTTCCAGTTCGCGCTCGTAGCTCCGGAGTTCGCTCACGACTCCCTGGTTTTCGTCATACATGAGAGGCGCTCGGTGCGTCCCCGGCCTCGGTCCATGACCGTGTCGACGAACTCCCGGAACCGATCCATCTCTTCGGGGTGAATATCTGACGGCCCCTTGTCGAGGAGCTCCTCGTGGCTGTAACCGAGGAGTTCGGTCGCTTGCGGGTTGGCTTCTATGATCTCGTCGGCCTCCGGATCGAAGATTACGACCGCGTCGTTACTGTGTTCGAACACCGAGCGGAATCGGTTCCGTGCCGCTTCCAATTCCCGTTCGCGTTCGCGGAGCCGAGACTCCCGTTCGGCCCGTTCGAGTGCCGACTCGGTCGTCGCGGCCAGGATCTCCGTGTGTTTCCGGTCGGTCGAGTCGAACTCGCCGGGCGACAGCGACCCGCTGGCCAACACGCCGGCCTTGCCGAGCGGTGCGACGATGGCGGCGCGAAACGGGAGGTCACTCGCGAGGGTTTCCGATTCCTGCACGTCGTCGTAGACGTGTGTCTCCCCGGACTCGAGCACGTGCCAGAACAGGCCGACGCCTTTCGGGAACGTCGGGAGCTCGCCGAACCGCTCGGTGGTCCGCTCGGTCGCCGCGGCCGGTCGAAGCGTCTCGCCGTCCTCGTCGGTGAGGTAGATGTGGGTGAACGGGAGGTCGAGGATTTCGCTGCCCGCGGTCGCGGCGGTTGCCGCAACGTCGTCGACCGATTCTGCTATCACGAGCTTCCGGCTCACGTCGTTGAGTTCGCTCAGCGTACGCTCCCGGTCGACGCGGTCCAGCGCGAGTTCCGCTGTCCGGCACAGCATCGCGAACAGGTCCCGGGTCGCGTCGTCGAACGTGTCGTGCTCGCCGGTCCCGACTATTAATTGGCCGTGCTCCCCCAGCGGGACGATCAGCACCGCCCCCAGCGAGAGGTCGGGATATGCCGGCCGGTCGGCCGACTGGTACGATTCGACCAGACGCATCTCGTCGTCCCGGAACGCGGCCATCTCCAGGGTTCCCTCCGGGATCGCTGCTGGCTCGTCGAAACTACCCGACTCCCGCCCGTCGGTGGCTGCGAGCGGGACGAGTTCCTCGGCGGTGGCGTCGTACGACCACACCGCGGCCAGGGAGTCCTCGAGGATGGCCTGTGCGGCCGCGACCGTCGTCTCCGCGACAGCCCTCTCGTTCGTCGTGTTCATCAGCTCCCGACTCGCTCTGTTCACCGTCTCCAGGCGCTCCTCGTACCGGTGCTGTTCGGTGACGTCCGTGTACCACGCGTACGCACCGCTGGATACGTCCGTCACATCGAGCGGGATCACCCTGAGTCGGAATTCCCGCTCGCCTCGGGTTGTCGTCCGTGTGACGACTGCCTCCGTTCGCTCACCCTCGAACACCTGGTCACGGAGCGATTCGTGCCGCGACTGTTCCGAGGCCGGGACGATCGCGTCGGCAACTGATCGCCCGACGACGTCCGAGGCGGGGTAGCCGAACACCCGCTCGAACGCCGCGTTCACGTCGTCGATGCGTGCTGTCCCGTCATCGAAGTCGACGGCCACGATCGGGTCCGGCGAGTTTTCGAACAGCGCGGCGTGTCGGTTGCGCTCCCGCTCGATTTCCGCGCGGGCTCGCAGCCGATCGATCGCGTGGGCAATATCGTTGCCGAGGTCCGCGAGCAACCGGCGTTCGTCGTCGTCGAAGGCGTGTACCCGCTCGGCTTCCACGACCAACACCCCGAACAGGTCGTCCTCGTGCTCGATCGGGACCGCGGCGACCGAGCGGACCCCCTTCTCGGCGACCGCCTCCTGCCACGGCTCGAACGTCGGATCGTCCCGGACGTCCTGTGAGACTTCGACCGATCGGTTCCGGACCGCCCGCCCGCCGGGCCCCAACCCGGTCTCGCTGCGGTCCACCGTGATGGTGATATCGTCGAGGTACGCGTTGTCGATTCCGGCCGACGCCGACGGCTCGATCCGGTCCTCGGCCGGGTCGACGTGGCCAATCCACGCGAACACGTAGGGATCAGCATCGGCGAGGATCGAACAGACTTCGGACTCGATCTCCGACTCGCTGGACGCCCGGACCAGGCTCCGGTCGATCCGCCGGAGCAGCGTTCGGACTCGTTCGAGCTCCGCGGCGTGGCGCTTGCTTCGGTAGCGTTCGACCGCGTTCACGATCCGGTTGGCCAGGAGTTCGTACCGATCTCGTCCACCGCCTTTTTGAAGGTAGTCCGTCGCCCCGGCGCCGATAGCCTCGCTCGCCACCTCCTCTGAGCCCCGGTTGGTGTAGAGAATAAACGGGAGGTCGGGGCACTCCTCACGGACGGCCTCGAGCAGTTCGACACCATCCATCCCGGGCATCTGGTAATCACTGACGAGACAGTCGACATCGGTATGTGATACGGTTTCGAGGGCCTCGGCAGGGTCGGTCTCGACACGCACTTGGATGCGGTCGTCGGCGCGTTCGAGGTACGTCGCGGTCAACTCCGCGACCGATCGGTCGTCGTCGACGTGGAGGACGGTAATCGTCCCAGGGAGGTCACGGGGGGACGCAGCTCCGGTTGGCGCCATTGATTCTCGCTGTCTATCCTATTCTGCTGACGAATATAAAAGATAGCTGAGCGGGAGGTAACCCCAGTGCCGGCACGACGGGTGCTCCCGGCTCGGCCGCATATCCGCGACAGAGAGTAGTGCCTCGCACCGCTACGAACCCTATGAACGTCCAGTCAGTCCTGCCCAAGGACGCCATCCCGAGCATCGACGATCCGTCGTTTGGACAGGAGTTCTTCGGCGACCCGGACGACGAGGTGATCGTCGTCGACGGCGACCCGCCGCGGGCCTACCCCGTCCGCGTCCTCAGCTACCACGAGATCGTCAACGACGTTGTCGACGGGCGGCCCGTCGCGGTGACCTGGTGTCCGATCTGCTGGAGCGCGGCCGTCTACGACCGCACCGTCGACGGCAAGACGCTCACGTTCG
>JBLGCM010000302.1:0-3223 GCA_047617345.1 Natronomonas sp.
CCCTTCGATGGACAGGACTGTCATATGACTGAATTGATGAGTGTTTGAGTGTATTCGTGGTGCGGATCCTCCATGACGCGGTCGGTCAGACCGGATTCGACGACGCGTCCGTGACGCATCACGACGGTTCGGTCAGCCAGTAAGCGAACGACGCTGAGGTCGTGTGAGACGACGATAGCGGCGACGCCTTCCTCGCGCTGGACGCGTCGAAAGGTGTCCAGCACGCGGGCCTGGACGCTCACGTCCAGCCCGGTCGTCGGCTCGTCGAGGACGATCAGATCCGGGTCCGTCGCCAGTGCGCGAGCGATCTGGACGCGTCGTTGCATGCCGCCCGAGTACGTCCGCGTCGGGTCGTCCATCCGGGAAACGGGGATCTCCGTCTCCTCGAACAGCTCTCGGACGCGCCCCCGAACATCCTCGTATGAGCGCCAGCCGGCCGAGAGGAGCTTCTCGGCGACGTTCCCGCCGCCGGTGAAATCGAGGTCGAGGCCGTCGCGGATGTGCTGGTGGACGAACGCTATCTCGCCCGTCCGGACGTCGTGGCGGGTCTGGTAGTCGACGTCCAGTAAATTACCGCCGTACTCGGCGTAGCTCACCTCGCCGTCCAGCGAGGCCTCGGGATCGCGTTCCAGCGCCAGCGCTTCCGCCAGGCTCGATTTACCCGAGCCGGACTCCCCGACGATACCAAGCACTTCGCCGGACTCGACGCTGAGATCGGCCTCAGCACACGCAACGACGCTGCCACAGTTCGGGCACTGGTTCGTTCCGGCGTGGTCGCCGGTCGCGTCGAGACACCGCTCACAGCCCGGACCGTACACGACCTCGATCCCGGACGCGTCGAGCAGTGTCACGCCTCGTCACCCCCGGTATCCGGCGTCGTCGGCCCCCAATCGACGCCCGACCGCTCGAGGTGGTGGTCTTTCGGAAGCGTCGGATCCCCGCGGCGTTTGGCACAGAAGCTCGCATCGTTACAGGCGTAGCGAGTCTCGAAGCCCTCGGCACCGTCGTCCGACGCGGGATCGGACTCTTCGGACACTTCGACGAGGTAGGTGTCGGTCGATCCGCAGGCGTGACAGGCCTCTTCGGGGAACCGCTCGACGGTGAACTCGCGGTCCTCGAAGGCCAGCGGTTCGACCGACGTGTGCGGCGGAACGGCGTAGATGCGTGCCTCCCGCCCCGCCGCGAGGATCGTCAGGTGGTCGGCGTCGTCGAGTTTCGGCACGTCCCAGCGGGGGATCGGCGAGGGGTCCATCAGGTACCGCCCCGCGACCATCGTCGGATACCGAGAGGCGATGTTGATCTCGCCGTACTCGACGACGTTCTCGTAGAGGTGGACCCACATCTTCCCGTAGTTCTTGTGGGCGTGCCGGCGGCGGTTGGCCGCGTCGGAGGGATCGACCTTGCGAAGCGCGTCGGTGATCGGCACCTGCAACACGAGCCGTTGGTCGGCGGTCAGCACCTCCTCGGGGACGCGGTGGCGGCTCTGAATCACGTCCGCTTCAGTCGTGTCCGTCGTCGTCGTCACGTCGGCAGTGTTCTCGGCGAGCCGACGGATGTTCGCGGCGTTGACGCTCTCGTCCGCGCCCTGGTCGATCACTTTGAACGTGTCCGTCGGGTCCAGAATCGACAGCGACGCCTGGATGCCTCCGGTTCCCCAGCCACGGGCAAGCGGCATCGGCCGCGAGGCGTACGGCACCTGATGACCCGGGATCGCGACCGCCTTCAGCATCGACCGCCGAACCTCGCGTTTCGTGTGTTCGTCGAGATACGCGTAGTTGTACCCCGACAGGCCATCTGTCTCGACTTCCTCTAGCGCTTTCGTGACGGACTCGGTCGTGACGGGCGTCCCGCCGTCAGTCGCGGCCGACTGGCTTCGATTCCGCTCAGTCATCGTCGTTCACCCCCGCCACTGCCTGATTCTCCGCTTCGTCCGATTGCGCCGGCCTCTCCTCGGCTCCGCGCCGGCGCTCGCGGATCGACCGGATCCGGTCGAGGATCGACTGGAACGTGACGTAATGCGGGAGTTTGAGATGCTCGATGAACCCGAACGAGTCCATCCCGTCGACCGTATCGAGAACGAACTCGGGGTTTTCGGCCGGTTGCTCGTCGCTGTCGAGTTGGATCGAGGCGTCGAGCACTGTCATTCCGATGGCCTTGCGCTCGTTGCGTCCGAAGGTCAGCCCGTAGCCGAAGGCGAACTGCGGATCGTCGCGCTTCTCGTAGACCGGGACGACCGCCTCGGATTCAGTCACGTCGGTATGCGTGACCGTCACCGCCTCACCGGTGTAGGGGTGTTCGATCCGGACCGGAAGCCGACCGACCCGCACTTCCGCGAGCGTCGGGTGAACCTGACCGTACCCGCGCAGCGCCGAGTACCCGAGTGCGGTTACGGCACCGGTCTCGCCGCGGGCGAGTTCCTGGAGGACTTCGTCGCGGTCGGGCGGGTGAGTGACCGACCGACGGGTGGTATCTGACGGCTCTGCAGTATCGGGCTCGTCCGACTCGCGTAACAGCCCCTCCTCGCGGAGGAGCTCCGTGACGTTCGTCAGTCGTTCGGGCTCGCCTTCGTCGGTGAGGTCCCAGTCTGCGGTCGGATCCGCCGAGTCGTCGTCCTCGAAATCGAGCAGCCGCTGGGTGTAATCTTTCGTCGCACCCAGAATCTGCCCGCCGGGTACGTCCTTGAACGCCGGCGAGACGCGTCGACTCGCGATCATCTCGCCCGGTTCGACAGTGAGCGTCTCGTCGAACCGCTCTAGCGTCGAGCGGTACGCCCGGAGCAAGAAGGCGGCTTCGACGGTGTCGCCCTGTGCCTGTTTGACCGCCAGTGCGGCCAGTCGCGGGGCGTAGAGACCGCCCTCGCTCATCGCCTGGTCGGTCAGGCGACCGAGTTGGTCGTCCAGTTGCTCGATGTCGACCTCCTCGGATCCGCCGCTGAGACGCTGTTTCTCGAACAACTGCTCGGCGCGCTCGATGATCTCTTCGCCGGCGGTGACTGCAACGTACCCCATTCAGACCACCTCCATCCGCACAGACCGCGGAACGGCTGCGAGACGATCCTCGGCGGCGAAGACGGCGTCGATCCCGCGGGGGTAATCGAGTTGTGCCTCCGCCAGTTCCGAGAGAGCAGACTCCGGAAGCGACACGGACAGCGCAGCCGTGCCGTCGACGCCGGGGCCCGACAGGGTCACCGTCGTCGCTTCAGCCTCGCCGGTTGCGACCGTCC
>JBLGCM010000303.1:0-3219 GCA_047617345.1 Natronomonas sp.
CCGTCTTCGCCCTCCCAGATCGTCGCGACCTTGTTTCGCGTCTCTGATTGTGGGTCAGCGTGGCGGTCCACGACGTTGTGTGCGATGTTCAGTGTTCCTCCGACATACCACTCCGCGAACTGCGGAACCTCGCTGTCGTCCCGAACGGCCTCGTACGGTTCGTCGAATTCGAGTCCGAGCGTGTCGACGATTTCGTCCCAGAACCATTCCAGCCCCGAATCTTCGACCCCGTCGATTTCGGTCGTCGACCGGCGGTGTAGTTCCTCGTAATCCCCGATCCCGTGTTCGGCCATAAACTCCGAGACGTTCGCCTGCTCGACGAACTCCTCGGTGGGCTCGTAGACGATGTCGCCTGTCCCGTCCAGTGAATCGGACATGGGTATGACTGACACGTGGAGTCGTCAAAAAGCGTCGGGTTAACGCCGAGTGAGCCGGGGAAAGCGTCGTCGCACCATCGGGAAGCGCTCGCGGCCTTCCGACGGCGCGACCCGGTTATCTTTAGTGTCCAAGTATCGTAGACGCGGCTAACTAATGACAGAGGATTTCTACGATATCCTTGGCGTCTCGCGGGACGCCTCTGAAGACGAAATCGAGAGTGCCTACCGCGAGGCCGTCCGGGAGTATCACCCGGACGTGAGCGATGACCCGGACGCCGAGGAGAAATTCAAGAAGGCGAAAAAGGCAAAGGAAGTGTTGACCGACGACGAGAAACGGCAGATGTACGATCAGATGGGTCACGACCAGTTCGTCGAGGCCGAGAAACGCGGTGCGACCGACAGCGGCGGTCGGGGCGGCCGCGGCGGCGACCCCTTCGGCGGCGGTGGCGGCGGGTTCGGGAACATGCAGGATATCTTCGATCAGTTTTTCGGCGGCGGCTCCGGCGGCGGCGGCTCGCGACGCGGCAAAGACCTCAAGACCAAGCTCACCATCGACCTCGAAACGGCCTATCACGGCACCGAGAAAGAACTGACGGTCACCCGCCCGGAAGCCTGCGAGGAGTGCAACGGCCGCGGCCACCCGCCAGGAACGGACTCGCGGACCTGCCCGGAGTGTAACGGTCGCGGCGAGCAGACCCGCGTGCAGGAGACAGCGTTCGGCCGGATGCAACAGCGGACGACCTGCCGGCGCTGTGAGGGCGAAGGAACGGTCTACGAAAAGCGGTGTTCGACCTGCCGCGGCGACGGCATCGTTCGGAACGAGGCCACACTGAGCGTCGAAATCCCGGCCGGCATTCAAGACGGAATGAGCCTGCGCATGCGCGGCGAGGGGGCACCGGGAGAGGGCGGCGCGCGCAACGGAGATCTGCTGGTCGAAATCGAAATCGAGGATCACCCCGAGTTCGACCGGGAGGGATCGGATCTGCAGACCCGGAAAGCGATCTCGTTCCCGCAGGCGGTCTTCGGCGATACGGTCGAACTGGAGACCTTCGACGGCGCCGTCGAGTTCGACGTTCCGGAGGGGACACAGAGCGGGGAAACCTTCCGGCTGGAAGGCAAGGGAATGCCCCGGCCGCAGCGTCGCGGACAGGGCGACCTCTACGTGCAGGTGCAGGTCGTGACGCCGGACTCGCTCAACGAGGAGCAACGCGAGGCGTTAGAGGCCTTCGCGGAGGCTGGCGGCGAGAGCATCGAGGTAGAGCAGGGCTTTTTTGATCGGCTCCGTAACTCGTTCTGATGGAAACGCTGAAAGCCCTCGTCGCCGCCTGCCGTGACGCCTCGGGCACCGTGATCGAAACGACGGCCCGGAGTGCGCCGTACACCTACGGCGATTTCGTCCCGAACGTCTGGAAATCCGGGAATCTGCTCGGTCACTACGGCGTCCACCCCGGCGGGTCGGTGACCGTCGCTACCGGGCCGAAAGACGCTGCCGCCGTCGAAACGAGCCGCCTCGCCGACGCTTCGGACCCGCTACTGGCGATTATCGGCGCGACACTCGTCGGTGCGACGGTCAGATTGGAGCCGACCGAACCGGTCGAGTCCCGGGCGCTGGTCCTCCCTGCGGGCTGGACCGAGCGGTACGAACTCGCGCCGCAGTGTACACAGATCGCTTACGGCGGGCCGCCAGCGGCGGCAGAAGTCGTTCACTTCGAGCAGGAGATGTGGAGCGAAAACCCCATCGAACCCCCGGAGCGAGTCGCACCCGAGGATCCCGCACTCGTCGACGACGAGACGGAGTACAGCCACGGGGATCTGCTCGCGGTCGCGACGGCCGTCGTCGATGAGTTCGACCTCGGCGCCGAGAGCAGTATCGTCCTCGACGCGCCGGTCACCGAGGCCGGCGCGGTCGTGCCGGTGCTCAGCACGCTCGCTGCCGAGGCGACGCTCGAACTCCATCAGTCCGGCGACGGACCGGCAGACGGGGAGCTGATCGTCGGCGAAGGGGAGTCGGAGCAAAATGGCGTGGTGAGCGCCGCAGAACTCACACGCCGCTTGCGCGATACTCGCCGTGCTTGACGCCGATTGCGAAGACGATTGCCGCGAACACGAGCATGGAGGGCGTGACCATCATCAGCGTCGTCTGAGTCGTCATCGGGATCGGCGCGAAGATCAGCCCGGCGGTTCCGGCCGCGATGATTGCGAGCACGATACCGACCGCGACGGGGAGTTTGAATGCCATACCAGGTAGTAGGCTCTGTAACCAAAAAGCCTTCAGAAAGCGGCTAGTCCGTTAGGGGCCCTGTACCCGTCATTCAGTCGACAAACTCGACGCCGCGGATCTCGAATCTGGCCCCGCCCGCCGCGCGTTCGGTGACGGTGACCTCCCATCCGTGATCGATGGCGACCTGTTCGACAATTGCCAACCCGAGCCCGGTCCCGCCGTCTTTGGTGGTGTAGCCGGCCTCGAAGATCCGGTTTCGGTCTTCCTCCGACAGACCGGAGGCGTCGTCAGCCACGTAGAAGCCGTCACCGTCCGCACGCAGACCGAGCGTGACCGTGATCGTCTCGCTCCCGGGAGTCGGAGTCGACTGGTGACTCGTCGAGCCGTGCGCAATGGCATTGTGAAAGAGGTTCTTTCGAGATACTCCGTGACACCGGCTGAGATCGCATCGCTCGCAATTTCTTCGCTGCCCTTGCCGGTGAACAGAATAAAGAGGAGATCTGGATGCCCCTCGCGGACGGATTCGAGGAAGTCGATGCCGTTCTGACCCGGCATCTCGTCATCGGAGACGATGCAGTCAAAGCCACTGGAGTGTAGTCGTTCGAGGGCCTCGCCCGGATG
>JBLGCM010000304.1:0-3219 GCA_047617345.1 Natronomonas sp.
GTAGTGGCTGATCGCGTATCAATTTGTCCGCTGATCGATTGCTGTTTGTTCACTCACGGCGCGGGAGTATCATTATAAGGCAGGCGCCCATTTATAGACGATATGACAGAGGAAACTCTCCACGAGACCGAAGAGAAGCGAAGCCGCCGCGGTATCTCGTCGTTCCTGCGACGCATCTCGAACCGACTCCGCCGGGGAGAGCCGGTTCCGGTCGACGAGGAACAGACGGTGACCGTCGAGCCCCCGGAGGAGGCCGAACTCGACGTCGAGGTCGAACGCGAAGACGGCAACGTCACCCTCGCAATCGACGTCGAGTGGCCCGAAGATGACGGCGGCGAGATCGAAACCGAGACGCAGGCGAGCAAAGCGACGTTCGTGCTCTACACCGACGAGGCCGACGAGCACCGCTGGCGACTCCGCCACGATAACGGCAACAATATCGCCGATGGCTCGGAGGGCTACGCCTCGAAACAGAAGGCCAAGCAGGGTCTAGAGAGCGTCAAGAACAACGCTGCCGGCGCGTACGTCGAGGACCTCACGAAAGACGAACAGGACGAGCCAACGGACGGCGGCAGCAAGGCGACTTTCGAGATTTACGAGGACAACCAGGGGAAGTACCGCTGGCGACTCGTCCACGACAACGGCAACATCATCGCCGACTGTGGGCACGGATACTCCTCGAAACAGAAGGCCAAGCAGGGCATGCACTCCGTACAGACGAACGCGCCGGGCGCGCCCGTCGAGACCGAAGACTGACACCGCCCCGTCTAGGTGTACCAGTTCGCTGGCACGAGTCGACAGTTCTATAACGGACTTTATCGTAACCTCGGTAGAGAGAATGCTCGACAAAGTCAGTCCGAAAGTGAGCGCAGCACTGTCGTTCCCGACGATGGTGATCGTGTCGCTGCCCTTCGCGTATATCACCGGCGCGTTCTCGATCATCCTGTCGGATCAGATATTCGCACCGGGCGGCTACCCGTCGACAGCGATCGGCTACGGCGTCGGTATCACCGTCGGCCTGCTCTTTGCCTTTTGGGCCACCTACGGCATGTACAACCTCGCCACAGAGGTACACGCCGAAGTCGGCGAGGAGATGCCAACGGCGTAGAGTAGCTGCCAGCCGGGTCCGCACCCGACCGTTGGAGAGCCGATATCGGAGTCAGCGAAGTCCCGCTCGCCCCGGCTTTTGCTTCGGTGAGAACGCCCATAAGTACCGCCTCGCGTTTCTGTGGCTGAAACGCCGTCTGCTTACGGCCGTGAGAGCACTTCGTCCCCGAACGCAGTCAGCGCCGCCTCTGGATCCCGCCCGCTCAGGCCGACGATGACGTGATCGACGCCCATCGACGCTAACTGCTCGACGTACTCTCCGAACCACTCGACTCCGGCCCGGTATCCCTGGTGAATCGGTTCGGGGTCGGCCGTCGGATCGGCCGCGAGTTCGGCCTGTAACGCCATCACGAACGGCTTCTCTCCGCCCGCGTTTCGCCAGTCTGCGAGAAACGACGCCAGCGTCTCCTCGGGGAGGTGATAGAACAGCCAGCCGTCGCCGTGGTCACCGATCCAGTCGAGGTCCTGTCTCGCGTGGCCGGTCGGCAACAGCGGAATCTCGCCGTCCGGTTTCGGGCGGAGATCAACGTCGCCGTCGAGGCGGCCCCACGGCCCGTCCAGTTCGGGAAACTGTTCGGTCCACAGCGCGCGGAGCCACCGGACGCTCTCCCGGAACAGTTCGCCGCGCTCGTCGGCGTCGATCCCGAAAGCGTCGTACTCCGGGTCGCGGTCGCCCGTTGCGACGCCCACGACGAGTCGCCCGCCCGAGAGGTGATCGACCGTCGCAGCGCTCTTCGCGACGTGGATGGGATGGCGCAGCGGCAACACGACACTGGCCGTCCCGAGCGCGATCTCGTCGGTTTCTGCGGCGGCGGTCGCCAACCACGGCCAGGTATCGAATGTCTGGCCAGCGTCGCCGAATTTCGGCCAGTACAGCGGCACATCTCGTGCCCACAGCGCGTCGAAACCGACGGACTCGGCGCGAACAGCCAGATCGAGTTCCCGACTGATCGACGGTCGAGACGTTCGGGCGCCCGTGAGCGGGAAGCCAACGCCGACCGTGAGTCGATCGGTATCGAATGGCCCCCGGTTGGCGGATCCGCACCGGCGATGAGACACGTCCTGTGCTCGGATCTCGACGCTTTAATCACCACCGCTGCTGGCGGCGGTTCACAAACTGAATTTTTCAGTTGTCCACCAGATGCGTACGTTTATGCTGTTCTCGCTGCGAGGTCAAGGCATGAACCGACGGACGTTCGTCATCGCGGGGCTGTGTGGGGTGACGGGGGGGCTCGCCGGTTGTCTGGGCGCTGACGACGAAGACAGCCCCGAAGACGGACCGTCCGTGTCGGGCGACCACCGAGAGGTCCAGATCGAGGCGGACAATCTCACACGCCAGGCGGACAACCGGATCGTCGAGAACGGACAGGTCTCGATCATTCTCGAACTGAAAAACGTCGGGACCGAACCAGCGTACGCGGACGTTTCTCTTCAGATGCGCGACCAGGACGGCAACGACCTCGGCACACCCTATACCAGACAACACGGCCCGATCGACCCCGAAGAGATCGCCGAACTCCGGTTCGATGTCGAGGAGGCCGAAGGCCGGATCGGCGGCTACAGACTCGTCGTTCGCGACGGGGACCCGCCCGACGATGGAGCCGACAGCTCCTCGGCGGAGTGAGTTCGACGCGGACCGAAACCGGTAATTGGGAGCCGTCCGGGAGAATCGGTATGCGAGTGGTGGTGAACGCGGCGACCAGCGTCGACGGCAAACTCTCCTCGCGCGAGCGCGAGCAGATCGAGATCAGCAACGCTGCGGATTTCGAGCGAGTCGACCGACTCCGCGCCGACAGCGATGCGGTGATGGTCGGCGTCGGGACGGTACTCGCGGACGACCCGTCACTGACGCTCGACGGCGAGGATCTAATCAGCGAGCGAACCGACCGCGGCGAGTCGGCCCACCCGGCCCGCGTCATCGCGGACTCGCGGATCCGAACGCCGCCGGACGCCGCCGTTCTCGACGACCGCGCCGAGAGCTATCTGCTGGTCAGCGAGGCCGCTCCCGCCGATTTCGTCGCCCAGATGGAAGCGTCCGGGGCGACCGTGATTCAGGCCGGCCAGTCCCGCGTCGACCTCGCGGCCGCGTTCGACGATCTCGCTGACCACGGC
>JBLGCM010000305.1:0-3206 GCA_047617345.1 Natronomonas sp.
CACGAGCGAGTTGTTCTCGAACGTCTCCTGATCGGAGAAGTACGCGCTGGTCCCGAGCCCCGCACCGGCCGAGGCGACGCCGATCGTCCCCAGGGCCGCGAGGGCCTTCCGCCGTGAGATGTCGAATCGTTCGTCCGTCATTTTGTGTTCCCCCCGTGAGGGGATGCCCACCGACGGAGTCGAACCGTCGTCGCGACCGGCGTGGGTGCAACACCAGTATGCATAACACCTACCCCCATAGCTAATCACCAATTCTCTCACATAACGACGCACTAGCCGGCTATAGGGACCGGTTACCGAAATCGCTCCGCAGCGTGTGCGTACGTGCTCGCGCGTTAATGGGTTGTTAACCGCGTAGAAGCCTCGAAACCCGAGAATTTTCGAGTCTGTACGGTCAGATAATGCCGAATTATCCGCGGTTTCAGGCTCGGCCGTCCACGGGGAAAGCTCCTGATAACTATCCCCCTTTGCCGTGTTGGTGGGTTCGACCCGGTCGCAACAATGAACATCGGACTACTCAACGCGGACGACGTACTCCCCGAAACGGATATCCACGACATTCTCCGGAACGATCGGCGGCGAAACGTCATCAAGTGTCTCCAGGATCGTGGGCGCGAGGTGTCGCTGCGGGATCTCGCCGAACACATCGCGGAGATAGAGACGAACGAATCACCGCCGCCGAGCAACATCCGGGATAGCGTGTACGTGTCGCTCCACCAGACGCACCTCCCGAAACTCGACGATGCCGGGATCGTCGATTACGACAGCGACCGGAAGACCATCATCCTGCGGAAGTCCGCCCGGCAAGTCGACCTGTACATGGAGGTCGTCACCCGATACGGTGTCACGTGGGCGACCTACTACCGCGCAGTCGGAACGATCTCCCTGCTCAGTATCGTCCTCGCATCCACCGGCACACCGCTGGTCTCGGCGATCGATCCGCTCCTGTGGGCGAGTTTCTTCCTCGTCGTCATCGCCGTCTCCACGCTCTACCAGTTCTGGTCGCGTCGCTGGCTCTACCTGCAGCAACTGCTGTAGACCCCGACGTTGTGACCGCGTTTTCAAGTCGTCCCATACGCTCCGCTCGCGCGGGTTTCGAAGCCCGATCGTGGTGAACGACTGCACGGTCGTTGCACGACCCCGCCGCTGTCTTGCGATTCAATCTCACGGAAGATAGCCCCAGCCCAAATCCTGATGTGCTAAATTCAGGCATTACAGGGCATCTAATGCCATATTAGCTCATTCTGCGTTTCCGATTATCAACTTAGAAAATTGGGCAGTCAAGATTATGCACTCGCTCTCCGGATCGTACAGTAAGGGCCATGAGTCAGAGTCACCTTGAATCGGATCAGGACCAGCCAGTGTTGGATGACGTAGAGCCGTCCGCCTCGTATATGGCGGAACAACTGTGTAAGGGTTTCATTTACCACGATCAACGGGAGCGTGAAAAGTCTATAGAAGCCTTCGCCGCGGTCGATTCCCTCCAGTTCGCACATATCGACGACGATGCGGCACATCGTGCTGCGGTCGGCTACGTCGACGCCCTGTGGGTGAAAGACGAGATCGAGGAGTCCTGCCGAATCAACGGTGAACTCGATGCAGATGCACTGGAAGCGGCCGACTGGTCGGACATGACTGCCGCCTTCGAGCGGCGAGCGACGGCGGCCGGGATCGACCCGCGCTACGCCGAACTGACGACGGAAGCGTGGATCAACCACAAGACTGGCGGGGATTACTGGACACCAACGATGCAGGCACAGATGCTCGAACTCCGTGCAGTTTTCCAAGACCAGACCTATCCATACAAGCCGCGATACGGGCAGAGTGGATTCGGTCCCGAGGCAGCCCGATACGTCGCCGGAATCGAGTATCACGACGCTCGCCGGTGGGAGGAAGCCCGGGACGTCATGGTGCCGTACTTCCAGTATATTTTGAACGAACAGGACAGCGAGTAACGGGAACGTTACGCCATCGCCTGCGGAGAGAATTGCGCCTCGAAGACCCGCGCGCCACAGTCCTCACACGTAGCGGCGATGACGTCTATCGACCGACAACACGATTCGACGGTCTCCTCGCCCAGCGTCACCGGGCCGTCACACGTCGGACACCGTTCGAGCCACAGTCGCAACGCACCGAGAATCTCCGTCCGCTCGTCGAATCCGAGTCGATGCCACGCCCGATGTCGCTCTCGGAGTTCGGCTTCGGCCGCGATGTCGGCCAGATAGGCCGCCCGTGACTCCCACTGACCGACGCGCGTGTCGTCGATGTACGCCTCGTAAGCGTCGCCGTAGGACTCGATCCGGACTCGGTCGGGATCGATATCGAGCCCTTCGAACAGGGCCACGACACCCTCGTCGGCGTCGCCGCGCTCGCGGAGCCGCTCGATACGGTCGTACCACGCGTCGCGGAACCCCTTCGTGAGACAGAGGTCCGTCCCCTCGCGGCACTCCTCGACGGCCGCAACGTCGAGCAGGAACGCCTCGACGTCGGAGTCGTCCTCGACGGTTGGGGGGTCCGGGAGTTCGTGCTTGTCGAACAGCCGCAACACTGAGTCGGGGAAGTAGCGCTTCGTCAACGTCGGCGTTCCGGGAATCAGATAGCCGCGTAGGTAGATGGCGGCGACGGAAGCGACGAACACGACGGCTGCTGCCGGCGCGGAGACGAGCGCCACGAGGCCGCTGACGACGACGGCAATCAGGAGATTGACGACGGTACACGGAATGCAGCGGTTCTCGCCCGTGTACTCCGGCTGTCGGAGGCGGTGCACGTGTTCACTGAAGGACATGCGTCGATCGAACGGAGCATCGGGCCGCTCATAGATAATTGCTCGTTAACCCCCGTATGGATATCCTTTCTCGACATCAGCGCTCGACACGCACGGTCTCGCCCGACTGTACCATTCGCTCCGAGACATCGACGGTCCGCCCGTCCCGTTCGATCCGGTAGGTTCCCGGGTTGGCGACCGTCACCTCGAACACGCCGTCCGTGACCGACGCCCGACGAACGTACTCGAAGTCGGCACCCGGAATGGACACCTCGGCGGCGAGTCGAACCTCGTCGGCGTCGCCCGGGGCCGGCCCGCGAAGGGTCGCGCCCGGCACGACACGGAACACCTTCCGCGCGCCGTCGTCGGTAGCGAACACGGCGCGGAAGTGACCGACACCGGCGATATCGCTTATTTCGGCCGCCCCGAATCGGTCGTGGAG
>JBLGCM010000306.1:0-3205 GCA_047617345.1 Natronomonas sp.
GGTCGGGGTTGATCCGCCCGCCCAGAAGCATAAAGTCCAGAATCGTCAGCCGGAGCATCGCCTCGACGACCGGGACCGCCCGGGGCATCAGGACCGGATCGTGTCGGCCGACGACTTGAATCTCCTCGCGCTCGCCGCTCTCCCAGTCCGCGGTTGTCTGTTCTTTCGGAATGGAGGTCGGAGCGTGCCAGGTCGCCTCGCCGCAGATCGGTTCGCCGGTCGTGATGCCGCCCTGCAGTCCGCCGTGGTCGTTGCCGACCGGGACCGGATCGCCCGCCTCGCTGACAGTCTCGGGGTGGGAGTCGCCGTCGTCGAACTCCCAGTCTTCGTTGCGCTCGATGCCGCGCATCGTTCGGGCGTCTCGGCCTGCCCCGTACTGGAATCCCGTCGTCGCCGGAATCGAGAAAATCGCCTGTCCGAGTCGGGCGGGAAAGGAGTCGAACCGCGGCGCGCCGAGCCCGCGCGGGACGCCGCGGCACTCGAAGTAAACTGAGCCGCCGATAGAGTCGCCCTCCTGCTGGTACTCGTCGATGGCCTCGCGCATCTTCTCGGCGGTTTCGGGGTGGGCACACCTGACTTCGTTCTCCTCGGTGTGTTCGAGCATCTCCTCGAAGCTAACCTCGGGGGCTTCGATGTCGCCGACCTGATTGACGTGGGCTTTGACCTGGATGTCGTACTCGCTCTGGTCGAGTACCTGTTTGGCGATGGCTCCGGCGGCGACCCAGTTGACCGTCTCGCGCGCCGAGGAGCGGCCGCCGCCGCCCCAGTTGCGCGTGCCGAACTTCGCGGAGTAGGTGTAATCGCCATGGGAGGGTCGCGGCGCGGTCACGAAGGGCTCGTACTTGCCCGAGCGGGCGTCCTTGTTCTGGATGACCATCCCGATGGGGGTGCCGGTGGTGTAGCCGTCCTGCGTGCCGGAATTGATCCGTACCTCGTCCGGTTCGCCCCGAGAGGTGGTGATCATCGACTGCCCCGGTTTCCGTCGGTCCAGTTCGGTTTGGATCTCGTCCTCGCTCAGTTCGACGCCGGCCGGACAGCCGCTGACTGTACAGCCCATCGCCTCGCCGTGAGACTCGCCGTAGGTCGTCACCTGAAAGAGCCGACCGAATCGATTGCCGGTCATTGTCATACTGCAAGTAGGTAGGGAGTAAAAAGACCACGGCTCGCGGTCGCCCGCACTCCGGCGAACGCTTTTCACCCGGTGTGATTAACTGCCGATGTACTCGTGCTCTCTGGACGCCTCGCCCGCGGAACACTCGCCGGTGCTGGGGCTTATGTGATCGGCCTTGCGGTCGTCGCCACGGCGGGCATGACCGGCTCCCATCCCACACACGAACTGTGGACACGAACCTCCGGCGCGGGCTACCTGCTAGTTCATCAGGCGGTTCACCTGCCCGTCTGGCAGTTCACACCGCAGTGGGCGTTCGTTCCGTTCGCCGCAGTCGTCGTTTCCGTCCTCCTCCTCGCCGGATTCGTCGTCGCAGATCAGTCCGAAAACGACGCGGCGAACGGCTTCCAAACGGGGAAGACCATCGTCGTCGGCTACATCCCGCCGGCATTCGTCGCGACGGGAATCATGCTCGCGACGCAGGGGTCAATCACAGCGGTTCAGATGATCGCACCGACGGTGCTCGTCGGAGTCGTCGTTCCGGCGCTGTGTGGCGGCGTTGGCGGGACGCTCGCCGCCAGGTATCGCTGATCACAGATGGCCGGAAGCGGCCAGTTCGCGGAGATCCTCGACCCGGTCTCGAATCTCGGCGAGGGCGCCGCTCTCTCGTTTGTCGTCGACGTGGCCGTACATCAGCCCCATGCGGTGGTTGCTCCGCAGTTGCGCTTCGTTCCGAGCGAGAAAATCCCAGTACAGCGCGTTGAACGGACAGGCTCGCTCACCCGTGTCATTTGTCTTGTAATACCGGCAATCACCGCAGTAGTCGCTCATCCGGTCGATGTAGTTCGCCGAAGAGACGTACGGTTTTGTGGCGAAAACGCCGTGGCCGAACTGGCCCATCTCGATGACGTTCGGCGTCGTCACCCAGTGGTATGCGTCGACGTAGGCCGCGTGAAACCAGTCGTTCAGTTGCCCGGGTTCGACGCCCCACAGCGTGGCAAAGTTGGCCAGGATCATCAGCCGCTGGATGTGGTGAGAGTAGCCGCGCTGCTGGACGTCTTCGACCGTCCGAGCAAGGCAGTTCATCTCCGTCTCACCGCTCCAGTAGAAGTCGGGCAGATCACGTTCGGCACCGAGTTGGTTCGCCGTCGCCAGTTCCGGCATCGCGTGGCGGTAGACGTGGCGCATGAACTCCCGCCAGCCGAGCAGTTGCCGGAGAACGCCCTCGGCGGAGTTCAGCGGGATCTCCTTCCGTGACTCGTACGCGTCCTCGATCGCGGTGATCGCTTCCCACGGATGGATCAGACCAAGATTGATCGCCGGGCTGAGCAAGGCGTGGGCCATCGCCCAGTCTTCGCTGCGTATCGCGTCCTGATACGGGCCGAACTCCGGCAGTCGCTGTTCGCAGAACTGATCGAGCACCGCCAGTGCCTGCTCGCGTGTCGTCGGCCAGACGAACCCCTCGTCTGCTCCCCAGGTATCGAACTCTTCGCTGACCCACTCACTGACCCCCCGAACGGTCTCGCCGTGCTCCAATTCGTATCGCTCGGGAGACTGCCACTCCGGCGGTGGAAATTCCTGATTCTCGTCGTCGAGGTTCCACTCGCCACCGACGGGGTCACCCTCGTCCATCAAAATGCCCGACTCGCGACGCATCCAGCGATAGAAGTTCTCGTGTCGGAGCGAATCGGTCTCACCGTCGGCCCACGCGTCGACGGCCTGGCGGGTGCTGACGAACAGTTCGTTGTCGACGACTTCGATATCGCCGCCGAGGTCTCCGACGAGGTCGGCCAGCCGCGGTCCGCTGCGGTGACTCGGTGAGCGCATCGCGACCAGCGTGTCATCGGGACGGCGCTCGAAGTAGGTCGCCAGCCCTTCGTGAAACGTCTCGGCCTGAATGTACTCGACCGAGTAGCCCCGTTCGCGGAGTTCGTCACGAAACTGCCGCATCGCCGCGAAAACGAGCGTGAGTTTATCGTGATGATACGGTCTCCGGCGGGCGAAACCGTGGGCTTCGATCATGAGCACGCGGCCCCCCTCAGGAGCGCGGGCAAGCGGGCCCACTTGGGGATGGAGTTGGGTTCCGAGTACCCACGG
>JBLGCM010000307.1:0-3201 GCA_047617345.1 Natronomonas sp.
ACGCCTCGCGGATCATCTCTTCGACCGCGGCGTCGACACGCCGTTTCAACCCGAGACTCCCGGCGTCGAACACGCCCGTATCGGCGTAGTAGCCGAAGACGGCACGGGCGGCCGTCGGCACCGCATCGACGGCCGCGACTCGGCCGGCCCCTCGCCTGAGCATCGTTATCCTCCTGTCTACCGTGTCTCCCCTTCATACTGTCGGTCCGGGCTCTCACCCCGAGATCCGCGGAATTCGACCAGAGACCCGGGTCAGGATCCCGGACGGAGATATCGGGGTTTTTTATGACACAGGATACAAGACGGGCAGTGATGACAACGGATACCCGCGATATGGTCGTCGTCGGCGGCGGCACCGCCGGTTGTTTCGCCGCCGCGACGGCCGCGCAGGATGGTCTCGACGTTGCCCTCCTCGAACGGAAAAGCGAAGAGGACGGGGGGCACATCGCCTGTGGTGACGCGATCAAGGGCAAGAGCACCTTTCCCGACGTGATCGATCTCGATTATCTCCGCGAGGAGTCGTTCACCAACGAGAACATCCAGCGGGCTCACTTTATCAATCCGAAAGGCAAAAACTACGATATTCCCTTCGAGGGCGAATCGGGTTCCGTCGTCGACCGCAAACGATACGGCGAAGTCCTCCTCGAAGAAGCAGACCGAGCCGGTGCAGACATTCAGTTCAACACTGTCGTCAAAGATGTCGTCCAAGACGAGCGTGTAACCGGTGTGACAGCGATTCAGAATGGGGGTCCGGTCGAGTACGAGGCGGATATCGTGATCGATGCCGCCGGCGCGCTCTCGCTTCTGCAGGACAAGGTCGATTTCGCGGGAACCAACTACGATACGAACGTCGACTACTCGCAGTTTTGCTCTGCCTATCGCGAGGTCATCCAGACCGAACGACCGGTCGAGTACGACGACGCCATCGTCTTCAAACCGACCGAGGAACTCGGCTATCTCTGGTATTTCCCGCGCACTGACCGGGAGATCAACGCCGGCCTGGGGTTTCAGATGGACCAACCGCCGATGGCGCTCGTCGACGTGCTCAAACGGGATCTTGGGGCCCGCCCGGAGTTCGAGAACGCGGAGGTCAAGGACAAACTCGGGGCGGCACTGCCGACCCGGCGACCCTACGACTCCGCAGTCGCACCCGGATTCATGTCGGTCGGCGACGCCGCTGCCCACGTCAATCCGACGACCGGCGGCGGCATTCCCGGCGCGGCCAAGGCCGGCCACTGGGCGGCCGAAATCGCTGCCGACGCGATCGCTGACGGCGATCTGAGTGAGTCGGCGCTGTGGGAGTACAACCAGCGCGTTCAGACCGACTTCGGCAAGCGATTCGCCGCGATGGACCTGTACAACATCTTCGGGACCGCCCACGAGGTGGGCGAGCTGACCGATGTCATCACCGCCCTGCCGGGCGAGATGCTCATCGATCTGATGGGCAAGGAAGGCGAAACGACGCTCGGATTCGTCGACAAAATCAAGACGGGACTCGTGACTGCCATCGAGACGCGCGGCCACTGGAAGGTCCTCTACGATGGATATCGGGTGAGCAATCTCGCCTCGGAACTCAAGGAAATTTACAACGAGTACCCCGCGACCCCCTCCGGATTCGAGACCTGGCAGGCCAAACGCGACGAACTGATGGCGGAGATCTACGAGATCACCGGCGCGGAACCCAAGTACTGAATCCCCGCCGACGATCCAGCCGTTAGATAGCTATTTATCCGCCGCCGCTCGTGTCAACGTATGGTTAACTCACGAGAACCCGCGCCACAATCGATTGGACGGTGGGAGATGGGGCTGGGTGTCGCCTACCTCGTCACTGGCGTTGTCTTTTTCGGGGCTCTTTTGGCCGACTCGATCGATCTGCTCGTCGCCGCACTCGCGAGTATTCTCCTGCTGGTCGTCCTCTCGCTGGGCACGGTGGTCCGGCGTGAGGGGCTCGTCACGCCCGAGAACAAACTCATCGGGGTCTGCGTCCTCGCCGCGATGGGAGTGCTGTTCGGCCTCAGCGCGTACACCGACCTCCCCTCGGAACTGATCTTCGGTGCCGTCTTTCTCGTCGGCGTGATCGTCCCGCATCTGGCGGTCCAGCGACTCGGCTACGGGGCAGAGTGAGTGTCACTACGGTGGCCGAGATTATGACATCCCAAACGCCTATTTCGCTGACGCCCCCACGATCGGACATGAGCGTACCAACTACCTCCGGCATGCCGATACTCGGTCTCGGAACGTGGCAAAACGACGATCACGACGCGTGTGCAAACAGCGTCGAGACGGCGCTGAACATGGGGTATCGACACATCGATACCGCACAGGCCTACGGCAACGAGGACGCCGTCGGCGAGGGAATCGCGGCGGCAGATGTGGACCGCGACGATATCTTTCTCGCGACGAAAATCTGGATCAGTAATCTCTCGCACGACGACGTGATCGAGACGACGCAAGATAGTCTCGACCTCCTCGGAACTGAGTATTTGGATCTGCTGTACATCCACTGGCCGGCCCGGGAGTACGACCCCGAGGAGACGCTGGCCGCGTTCGACCAACTGTACGACGAGGACACAATCGAGCGGATCGGCGTCTCGAACTTCGAGCCGAAACACGTCGACGAGGCCCGAGCGGTTCTCGACGCGCCGCTGTTCGCGAATCAGGTCGAGATCCATCCGTTCCTCCAGCAGGAGGAGCTACGCTCCTACGCTGCCGACACCGACATCGAACTGGTCGCGTACTCGCCGCTGGCCCGGGCAGGGATTTTTTCGGATCCGACGCTGGGCGCGATTGCCGACGACCACGGCGTGAGCGAGGCACAGGTCGCGCTCGCGTGGCTGCGCGAACACGAGATCACCGCGATCCCGAAAGCGACCAGCGAGGCCCACATCCGTGATAACTGGGAGAGCCGCAGGCTCGAACTCACCGAGGCGGAAATCGAACGGATCGACGGTATCGACCGGCGGGACCGACAGGTCCATCCCGATTTCGCGCCGGCGTCGTGGTAGATCCCGAGTACGAAAACATATACCGGGTGGAGTCAAACGGGTGGATATGGCAGCCGGGAACCGCGGTATCGTCGACGCGATCAAATACGATCTGACGCTCATGCACGAGACGTGGATGGAACTGTTCTATCCGCGTCAGCGCGGCGCTGAGAACACTGTCCTCGGGAAGTACGAGCCCGACACGACGGGGAAACGG
>JBLGCM010000308.1:0-3194 GCA_047617345.1 Natronomonas sp.
GGGGACGAACTCGTCGTCACGGGGGCGGCAACCGCGATCGAATCGTTTCGGGAGGCGATGGTATGACCGCGTCAGTCGGCGCCGAACTGCCGGGGATCCTCGGCGATATCGTCGTGATACAGATCGGCTATCGACTCGTGGGACTCGCGCTGCTGTCGGCGGGAGTCACCGCCGCCTCGGCGTTTCTGTTCCGGTGGCGGACGGGCAATCAGTTACCCGACGGCGCGGCGCTGTTGCTCGGGCTCGGCACGGTCGCGGTCTATCTCAACGGTCGGATCGCGCTCGTCCAGTTTCTCGGCGGCGGCGAGGAGATCCTGAACCCCGTCGTCGTCGGGGTCAATCTCGCGGTTCTGTTCGCCAGCGCGATGACGGCACTCGCCGGCTGGCAACTCGGCGACCGCTACGGACGGTCGAGACGGCTTCGGCACAGCCTCAATCCGCGGATCAGTCCGTTCGTCCGGGCGACGGGCCGGTTTATCGTGCTCGAACTGCCCGAGGAGATCGACGATATCGACGGATACGATCCCGTCTCACCGGCGGTAAAGACCGACATCGCGGAGAAGAGTTACAACTTCTCCCGCGGGCTGACCGTCGAGGAACTCCGGTCGGCGCTGACGGCGAAACTCAGGAAAGAGCACGCTATCGCACACGTCGACGTCGAGTTAACTGTCGACGGAGAGGTGACGTTTCTGGCTGTCGGCGGCCGGGAAGCGGGGATCGGACCGACGCTCCCGCCGAACGCGGCCGCGACCGCGATCAGAGCCGATCCGGCCCTGACCGCCAGCCCCGGCGACACGGTCCAGATCTGGCACGGGGACAGACGGGTCGGCACGGCGGAGTTACGCGCGACGGCGGACGCCGCGGCGACGGTCAGCGCGCGCCAGGCGACCGTCGACAGCCTCGATCCCGAGACCCAGTACCGCCTCATGACGCTGCCCGTCGGCGAGCGGGTCGACCGCCTGTTCGCGAGCATGCTCCGGCAGGCCGACGAGACGATGAGTTCCTTTACCGTCGCGGAGGGCGCGACGCTCGACGGCGAGTCGGTCGGAGCGATCGGACTCGCGGTCATCGCCGTCGAACAGCCGGACGGCCGGACGGAGACGATTCCACAGCGCGACCGGAACATCGAGGCTGGCGAGCGGCTGTACGTGATCGGTCACCCTCGACAGCTACGGCGCGCCGAGGCCGCGGCGACCGGAACCGATCCCTACGAGCCGCCGGTCGAGGACGAACCGGCCCCGGAGACGGCAAAGCGGCCGAAGCTGCGCTTCTGGAAGCTGCGGCGGTGAGCGCGGGCAGCTTACTGCTCCGCGCAGAGGTCGACGAAGTTCCGCAGGATCGTCAGCCCCGTTTCGCCGGATTTCTCCGGGTGGAACTGCGTGCCGAAGACGTTGCCGGCCTCGTTTGCGATGACGCTCGCGAAGTCGGTTCCGTACTCCGTCGTCGCGACGACAGCGTCCGGATCGTCCGGCTGCGCGTAATAAGAGTGGACGAAATAGGCGTACTCGCCGTCGACGGTGCGGTCGGAGTCGCTGCCCGCCGGTCCGCTGACGAGCGGGTGCTCGCGCTGGATCGAGAGGTCGTTCCAGCCCATCTGCGGGACTTTCACGGTTTCCGGAAAGCGGACGTTCGTTCCGGGGATGAGATCGAGCCCTTCGACCTGGCCCTCCCCCTCGTGGTCGGCCTCCTCGCTGCTGGTCAGAAGCATCTGCATACCGAGGCAGATCCCGAACAGCGGCGTGCCGGCCTCGGCCTCGTCGACGAGCAACTCCCGGAACGGACCGGCGTTGTCCATCCCCTCGCTGAACGCGCCGACGCCCGGGAGCACGATCCCGTCTGCGTCGGCAATCGCCCCGGGATCGGCGGTCACGTCGACGGCCGCGCCCGCCCGTTCGAGCCCGCGGGTGACGCTCCGCAGGTTTCCGAGTCCGTAATCGACGACGGCGATCTCGGCCGCAGTCTGCTGTTGGCCACTCATACGTTCGCGTATGCTATCCCCCAGTAAGTGCGTTCGCTTTTGTGCTTCGACGGGCGTTCGCTTCTGAGATTAAAACTCCTCGAACGTGGACTGGCCGCCGTTGCCCGCGTACTCGACGGCTGCCCGGAGCGCGGCGTCGAAAGCGTCCTGCTGGCTGGGGTCGTACAGCGTCGCCGCCGGGTGGACGCAGACGAGGACCTTCCGCGCCGTCCCGTCGACGACCAGTTCGTCGATATCGCCGGCCTCGGCGGTGACGGCGACCGACCGATCGAGCAGGAGTTCGGCGGGGACTTTCCCGAGCGTGACGACCAGCTCCGGGTCGACGGCCGCGATTTCGCGGTCGAGGTAGCCCCGACAGTTGGCCCGTTCGTCGGTCGTCGGATCCCGGTTTTCGGGCGGGCGACAGCGGACGCAGTTGGTGATCCGGATGTCCCGCCGAGCGAGGCCGACATCGCGCAGTCCCTCGTCCAACACGTCGCCGCTGCGACCGACGAAGGGCTCGCCCTGGTCGTCCTCGTTTGCGCCCGGAGCCTCGCCGACGAAGAGGAGGTCGGCGTCGGTCGGTCCGACGCCGTTGACGATCCGACTGCGCGACTCGACGAGTGCGGGGCAGCGCCGACATTCTGCGACACCCGTTTCTGTCCAACGCGTCTCGGCGTTGTCGGTCATGTGTGGCCGGACGACCCCGGCGATAATAGAAGCATCCATCCGGATGAGAGACGAGAGCGGCAGCATTTTTCGCCTTCATCGGAATCGAACGTCTGTCGAGCGATTGGACACTGTCTGGAGAGAAACCGAACAGACGACCAATACACATTCGTTAATGGACAAATAATATATAATATATAAAGATATTGTATTGTCTGATTGTCCGTGTCACCGGCGAAATAATCGACAAATACTCAGAAGAGATCGGAGATCAATCATTGAGTTATCCAGATATACAGTTCTAACGCATTGGGAAGAATTAAAACACAATAAGGAGATCAATATTGATAGAATCGGGTAAATACGACCCAATACCTAAACAAATGTATACCGAATTCTTAAGTACCGATGCTGTCGAGAGTTGGCCGTAATGTATTACCACGCGACTGCGTCGGGCTGTATCGAACGGAAAGAGCGGGCGACGGTTGGAGATAATTGCGGACAGCTGTTCGGTGATCGCGATGAGTGAGCGATCGTCGGTTGGGCGGCGGTCGTTTCTGTCTTCTGA
>JBLGCM010000309.1:0-3194 GCA_047617345.1 Natronomonas sp.
CGATCGCCTGTAGCTCCTCGGTCAGCGTCTCGGTCGCGTCCTCGATCTCCTCGCGGTCGGCATCCTCGTCTTCGAGAACCGCCTCGACATCCTCGATGTGGCTCTCGATAGTCTCGCGAAGTTCGTCGTCGACGGCGTCCTCGTTCTCTTCGAGGACCGTCCGTGCGCGCTGCGTCGCCGACTCGGCCTCGTTGCGCGCTTCGATTCGCTTGCGACGTTCCTCGTCCTCTTCGGCGTGTTTCTCGGCTTCCTCCTGCATCTGCTCGATCTCTTCGTCCGAGAGGCCGACACCCCCCTCGATGGTGATGTCCTCTTTGTTCCCGGACTCGCGGTCCTCGGCGCTGACGTTGACGATCCCGTTCTCGTCGAGTTCGAACGTGACCTCGATCTGTGGGACGCCGGCAGGGGCCGGCGGAATGCCCGACAGCATGAACTCGCCGAGCAGTTCGTTCTCCTCGGCGATCTCGCGTTCGCCCTGGAAGACGCGGATCTGCACCGAGGTCTGGTTGGCCTGCGCGGTGGTGAACACCTTCGATTCCTCGGTCGGGATCGTGGTGTTCTTCTCGATGAGGCGCTCGAAGAGGCCGCCCTTGACCTCGACACCGAGCGACAGCGGCGTCACGTCGACCAGCACGATGTCGTCGACATCGCCGGAGAGGACACCGGCCTGAACGGCTGCGCCCAGCGCGACGGCTTCGTCGGGGTTGACGTTTTTCTTCGGCTCCTGCCCGGTCATCTCCTCGACGTTCTCCTGGATCATCGGCATCCGCGTCGATCCGCCGACGAGGATCACTTCGTCGATGTCTCCCTTGCTGAGACCGGCGTCGGCGAGTGCCTGCTCGGTCGGGTCGACGGTTCGGTCGACCAGGTCCTCTGTCAGCGACTCGAATTTCGCGCGAGTCAGTGACGCTTCGAGATCCTTCGGGCCGTCGTCGTCGGCGGCGATGAAGGGGAGATTGATCGTCGTCTCCTTGCGGTTCGAGAGTTCGATCTTGGCTTCCTCGGCGGCTTCGTGGAGTCGCTGGAGGGCCTGGCGGTCGTCCCGGAGGTCGATCCCGTGTTCGGCCGCGAAGTCGTCGGCAAGCCAGTCGATGATCGCCCCGTCCCAGTCGTCGCCGCCGAGGTCGTTGTCACCGTTGGTCGCGACAACCTCGTAGACGCCGCCGCCGAGTTCCAGAATCGACACGTCGAAGGTCCCCCCTCCGAGATCGTAGACGAGCACCGTCTGATCGGACTCGTCGTCGAGTCCGTAGGCCATCGCCGCTGCGGTCGGTTCGTTGATGATCCGTTCGACCTCGAAGCCGGCGATCTCGCCGGCGTCTTTGGTCGCCTGCCGCTGGCGGTCGGAGAAATAGGCCGGGACCGTAATCACGGCCCGCTCGATCTCCTCGCCGAGATACTCCTCGGCGTCGCGTTTGATCTTCTGCAGAACCATCGCCGACACCTGTTCGGGGGTGTACTCCTCCCCTTCGAGTTCGACGGTGTAGTTCTCCTCACCCATGTGGCGTTTGATCGACTCGACGGTGTTGTCGGGGTTCTGTACCGCCTGGTTTTTCGCCGGTTTGCCGACGATCTGTTCGCCGTCGGAGAAAGCGACGACAGATGGTGTCGTCCGGTCACCCTCGCTGTTGACGATGATCTCCGGATCGCCACCCTCCATGACCGCGAAGGCACTGTTCGTCGTCCCGAGGTCGATTCCAAGAATCTTGTTGCTCGTCATGTTATCGGAACATACCCGATTCTGCCGGTTAAAAGTTGCTAGATCACCTCCCTACGAAGTAAAGCCACACACCGCAAGCGACGGGCTTTCACCCATCACTGAACTCGACTACTAGGGATTTATATTCAACCGCAATTCGACCGATAGTTCCGTGTCTGTCCGCCGGTAGCGACGCTCACTGTTCGTCGGCTTCCGCATCTTCGCCTTCTTCTTCCGCCCCGGTGCCATCGCTGACGGCGACCTGTGCCGGTCGGAGGACCTTTCCGGCCATCTCGTACCCCGGGCGGTGCAGTTGGGCGACCGTGTCCTCGGGCTGGTCGCTCTCGACAGTGATGAGGACCTCGTGGCGCTGCGGGTCGACCGCGGTTCCCAATTCCGGTTCGATCACCTCGACGTTCTCCCGGTCCAGTTCCTCGTCGAACTGGACGAGCGTCGACTCAATACCGCCACGGATATCCGCGTCTTCGTCCTGTTCGAGCGCGCGAGCGAGGTTATCCCGAACATCGAGAAGGCGCTCGACGAGGTTCTCGGTCGCGCGTTGCTTCTCCTCTTCCATGCGCTCTTGCTGCCGTTTCTTGTAGTTCTGGAAATCGGCCTGCTTGCGCGAGAGCCGCGACTCCAGATCGTCGGCCCGTTCGCGCTCCGCTTCGAGTTCTTCCTGGAGTTCCGCCCGCTCTGCGGTCAACGTCCGGATGACCGCGGCGACTCGGTCGGAGGGAGTCTCCTCGATGAATTCGATTAGATCGCCCTCGGATTCGCTCTCTTCGCGCTCTTTGTCGGGGGTTGTTGTGATCTCTTCGAGAAGTTCGTCGGCAGCCTCGCTCGGTTTTTCGGCAATCTCTTCGAGCGAGTCGCTGTCCGCTCGCTCAGTCGTTCCGGCGGCCTCACCTTCGGCACCGCTCGCGTCACTCCGAGTCCCCTGCCCGTCTCCCGCCTCGCCGGAGCCATCGACGGTCGATTCGGGCGAACTCTCTTCGTCGTCTGCATCCTGCCTGCTCATATCCGTACCATGCCCGTTCGCCAATAAAAAGCACGCGACATCTGCGGCGGAGCCACGCCCGCCCCGCCGGTCCAATCGGTCTCGATCTGGATGGCTAGATACGGCGACAGATCGGTTCTGTATGGCTAGCATAGGGTTCCATCGAGAGACAGCCACAGAACATAGATATGGCGACGCAACTTTCGGCCACGGAGCACAGCCGGACGGACGAGGAAGACGACGAGCAGGGCCTCCTCGAACTGCTCGGCGACGAGTACACCCGCCGCGTCCTGGCGGCGGTCACGGAGCAACCCCGCTGTGGGAACGAAGTCATCGACGCGGCAGACGTCTCGAAAGCGACGGCATACCGCCGACTCGGTGAACTCGAAGAGGCCGGACTGGTCGACTCGGAGATGGTCTTCGACCCGGACGGCCATCACCACGAGCGGTTCCACGCTGTCGTCGAGTCAATCGACATCGAACTCCGGGCCGATG
>JBLGCM010000310.1:0-3192 GCA_047617345.1 Natronomonas sp.
GTAATGGCAGAATTTCTTCGCGAGCCCCGACGGTATCTCGCCGGGGGGAGTGTGAGTTTGCTGGGCCTCTGCTTGGTCGCCATCCCGGTGTTCGACATCTGGGACGATACGGCGAATCTCGACTGGAGTCTGATGCTCACGCTCGCCGAAAATATCACGTTTCTGGCCCTGTCCGGGATCCTCATCGGAGGCGGCATCTGGCTCGTCAGGTCCGACTGGGAGACCGAGAAAATCGAGAAAATCGGCTTTCGAACCGCGGTGTCGACCTGCATAATCGGCCTGTTGATCGGCTGGGCTGCGTTCGCGCAGCTACTCACGATGCCCACGCTCAAGCCCTACATCCTCGCGCTCGACGGCGTGCTCGTGGGGGCCGTGGCGTCGTTCGGGTTCAGCGTCTCGGCTGTGCGCGCGGGCACATTCAAAGACGAGGCCGAGCAAGAACGGTCGATGAACGAGCGCCTCACGTTGCTGTACCGGGCCGCCAGTGACCTCGAATCTGCACCAACGCACGAGGAGGCCTACGACATCGTCGAGGCCGCAATCGACGAGGCGATCACTGACGCCGCGTTTCACGTCGTGGTCGACAACGAGGTGGTCGTCGATCACGGCCACGCGGACACCACCGACCGAGAGTCGAAAACGACCGTGGACATCGGCGACCGCGGCAAGATCGAGCTCTTGGACGAGTCACTCGATTCTCACGAGATTCTGACCGTCGAGCTGTTCGCGTCCCATCTCGCCGAGACGATCCAGCGCATCGAGCGCGAGGAGCGACTCCGGGACGAGCGAAACATCTTCGCGTTCATCAATCGGACGCTTCGCCACGACATCATGGGTGATCTCTCGCTCGTCAAGGCACGCCTCAAGATGGTCGACCGCAACGACGCTGTCTCCGACGACCAGCACGCGGAGCACCTCCGGGTCGCGCTCGACCGGACCGAGGAGATGGAGGAGTTCGTCCAGACGATGCGGACCTACATGAAGTCGGTGGTGAGCGACGAGCACTCGCTCGAGGCCGTCGACCTCCGCCCTCTCGTCGACGAGCACGTCACGCCGTTACGGGACGCCTACCGTGACGCCGAGGTCGTCAACGAGGGCGTCCCGGACGTCGCCGTGGCCGCAGACGACCTGCTCGACCGGGTGTTCGAGAACCTCCTTCGCAACGCGATCGAGCACAACGACGCACCCACGCCCCGCGTCGTTGTCGAGGGCGAACGGGGAGACGGCGTCGCCACGATTCGAGTCGCCGACAACGGCCCGGGCATTTCCGAACACCGGCGGAAGTCGATTTTCGAGCAGGGCGAGCGCGGCACCGAGAGCGACGGCACCGGCTTCGGCCTGTATCTCGTCAAGGACGTCGTCGAGAGCTACGACGGTGACATCCGGGTTCGCGACAACGAGCCGCGCGGAACGGTCTTCGAGCTCGACCTGCCGCTCGCGAGTACGCTCGACTGAGCGAGAGAGGCGACGACCGGAAAAGTGCGGTTCGAAGTGAACCGCCGGCGTCGGAATGGGGGAATCTGCCCCTGGGTGCGTCGCCGCCCGGGTGGTCGCCGCGCCCGGGGGAAGAGCGCAGCGAAAGTCGGAGGGCCCGGAACGGCGACTGCCGCGCGGTCGCCAGCAAGGCGTGGTCGGGGCAACGGTCGCCGAGCGGACCACGGACAGGGCCGCGGTTGGGAGCCGCCGCGACCCGCGTATCGGTCTTGCACCGACGGCTGCCTCAATCCAGAGCCTAATTGCTTCGGATAGAGGGGGGAGAGCTCTCGTGAGTCGCGCTGACGAGCGTGCTGCCCCGAGCGATCACGGCGGGCACCGCGGCGGGCCGGTTTCTTGAAGTAGTTTGGACAGCAATTGAGGGGCGTGTGGTGGTTCCCTCCGTTCATGTTCGAGCCGAGCTCCCGAACGAACCCGAACTGCGACGCGCGCACTGACCCCCGGATGCTGCTACCGAGCGCACCTGGGGGGTGGTGAGAACGCGTGTACCAGTTCGAGTCAGAGCCGGCGGTTCAAACACAGGTCGCCGACGCGCTCACGACCGCCGGCGAGTCAGTCGCCGTGGCCGAGTCGATCACCGGCGGTCTCGTCGGCGCGCTGGTCACCGAGGTCCCCGGCTCGGGTGGCTTCTTCGATCGGTCGCTGGTGACGTACACCTACGAGGCGAAACGCGACGAGCTGGGCGTCCAGCGGTCTGTCCTTCAGGACATCGGCGCCGTAAACGAGACCGTCGCCGAGCAGATGGCCCGCGGCGCGCGCAACGCCGCCGGGACGGCTTGGGGGCTCGCGACCACTGGCCTCGCCGGTCCGCCGGACGAAAAACACGATCAGCCGGTCGGAACGGTCTATATCGGGGTCGTCCGCGGCCCGACCGGCGGCCACGGGAAGTCGACCGTCCAGGTGTCCGAATACGCGTTCGACGGCTCGCGAAGCGAGATCAAAGAGCGCGCCGCACGCCAAGCCCTCCAGAACCTCCTGGAGGCGGTCTCCGCGGACTCGCCCGCCCCCGAGCGCGGGGAGTGAGCGCTGTCAGGCGGCGTCGACGACCGGGGAATCCGGCAACACCGACCCGCCCAGCACGTCGACGAAGTGGTCGGGGTCGGGCGTCGAGGTGAGCAGTTCCACCTCGTCGAAACCGGCCGCCTCGTGGCGTTCGAGCAACTCGCGGATATCCGCGGGGTCGGTCGTGGTCAGTCCCCAGTCGACCCACTTCTCGCGGGGGAGCGACTGAGCGCGCGCTTCGATCTGGCGGGGATCGTGAACGTCCTCGTCGAACCCGACTGCGAGCGAGCCGGTCCAGAACTCGATGGCGTCGACGGCCGCCTCGTAGTCCTCGGCGTAGGCGACCGACGCCTGTTTGATCCGCTCGATATCGTCGGGGTCACGATCCGCCTCGGCCGCCCCGTCACGAAGCGCCGGCGCCAGTTCCTCCTCGTAGGTTTCGAGATCGGCGAGCGTCAGGAACCCGTCGGCGTAGCGACCGGCGACGCGGGCCGTCTGCGGGCCGTTGCCGGCCACGTACAGCGGCGGGCGGTCCTCGGGCAGCGTGTAGAGCCGCGCGGTGTCGAGATCCCAGTAGTGGCCGTCGTAATCGTGGAAGCCGCCGTCCCACAGTCGGTCGACGATCTCACAGGCGTCGACCAGTCGCCGTCGCCGCTCCTCGTAGGGCGGCCAGTCGTAGCCCAACGGGCATTCGTT
>JBLGCM010000311.1:0-3192 GCA_047617345.1 Natronomonas sp.
CCGTCGGTCGATGAGCCGCCCACCCTTCGAGAACCGCTTTTCGTCGTACTCTTGGGCGACATCGTCGGCCTGATACCACTCCTGTCCTTTCACGCTATCGGGCTTTCTCTCCCCAAGCATTAAAATGATACTGATACTGATGGCTGTAAAAAACTCAATCAGCCGAGACCACCACGCCCGCTGTCCGACCTCACTATGTCCGCTGCCCGCTTTCAAGATCGAAATCGAGACACGGACGACGGATCCGGAAAAGCACATCAGATGTCTGTCGTTAATATCAGTATCGAGCCTGAAATAGCCCGAATTCATAATTAACGGGCAGTTCGAGCTGTAAGCTATCTTTGTATAAGGAAGTACGGGAGCGATTAAATACACCCTATTCGTTTGATGTGAATATAGCCAACGTTTACAAGTGTGATGCAGAGTATCGTAGATATGAGCACGATTGTCGAAGATCCGGGCAAACCACGACAGACTCTTTCAAAACAGGAGTACCGCGACCGTCTGCGCGAACTTCCCCCGAGCGCCAAGCTAGTCGCGAAGATCCTCGAAACCGATGGACCACTCTCACAGGGTCAACTCGCCGAGGAGTCGCTGCTGCCGGACCGCACCGTCCGGTACGCGCTCAATCGCCTCGAAGACGCCGAACTCGTCGAGTCACGGTACAGCGTCCAGGACGCCCGCAAGCAGGTCTACTCGCTAACCGACCGGAAGTAAATCACGCCCCGCCGCGAGCACCCAGTACCGAAAGCGAATAGGCCGCTGGTCCGTAATCGTCCAGACAGATGGCCGAGGGATTTTCACTGTCCGTTCCGACGCGCGCACCGACAGGAGCGACCACCGCTTACGTTCACTCCGGCGACGAGGGACTTCTCGTCGATCCCGCCGCCCGCAGCGACGCGCTCGATTCCGCCGTCGCCGAAAGCGTCGGTCACGTCGCAGTCACACACCACCACCCCGACCACGTCGGCGCAGTCGCCGAGTACGCGACTGAGTTCGATCTGACGGTCTGGGCCAAATACGGGCGCGCCGAGGGGTTCGAGACTGTGACGGGAATCGCGCCGGATCGGACGTTCAAATCGGGCGAGTCCATCCCGGCCGCCGGTGGCGTCGAGGTGATCGACACGCCGGGCCACGCACCGGAACACACCGCGTTCGTCACGCCGGAGGGCCTCCTCAGTGGTGATCTGGCCGTCGCGGAGGGGAGCGTCGTCGTCGGCGCGCCAGAGGGGGATATGCGCGCCTATCTCAGTTCGCTCCGTCGCGTTCACGCGAGGGATCCGCCGCGGTTATATCCCGGCCACGGCCCCGTCATCGAGACGCCGCGGGAGACCTGCGAGCGACTACTTGCTCACCGACTCGACCGCGAGCGATCCGTCGAGGCCGCAGTTCGGAACGGTGCTCGAGGCCTCGACGAGATCGTCGAGACCGCCTACGACAAGGATATTTCGGCGGTATACGGTCTCGCCCGGGCGACCGTGCTCGCACACGTCGAGAAACTGGCTGTCGAGTCGAGGATCACCTTCGACGGTGAGATCGCGCGGCCCGCCTAATCGAACGATCCGAGCGCTTTTCTCTCGGAACCCCCTCTGACCGGTATGGACTCACTCGAAACCGAACTCGAACGAGCACGAGAGTTGTCGGTCCCCGCGCTCGCGGACGCCATCGAGTCGATCGGCTTCGAGTGTACCCGCTGTGGCGGCTGTTGCAAGGCAGCCGAAGGCGACGACGGTAGTGAGCCCCACACGGCGACAGTCTTTCCGGGCGAGATCCGGGCAATCCAAGAGACCGGGGAGTACGACTGGCGCGACGTTGCGAGGCCCATGCCCTACGGGCTGACCGAGGGCGAGGGGGGGATGGAAGGAGAGACCTTCGAGTGGGCCTTGCAGACCGACTCCTGTGGCGACTGTACGTTCTACGACGACGGCGAAGGAAGCGGCGACGGGGCCTGTACGATATACGGCGACCGGCCGTTACTCTGTCGGACCTATCCGTTCAGTGTTGATCTGGGCGGGACCAGCCAGCCGATGGGCGAGGCAGTCGATCAGGAAGGAATGGTCCGCGCCCACGAGTGCGAGGGACTGGGCCGGGATATTTCGCGCGGGGACGCCGAGGAGTTGGCCGCCACGCTCAAAGAGCGAGCGACCCGCGAACTCGAAGAGGCGATCGACGTCCGGGACGGCTACGAACCGGCCGAGATCGACGCGGGTGAGATCGTCGTCCACGATTCAGAGGGAGCGAAGCGACCGGACGGGACGGAGTTGTGAGACCGCCGGCGACGGAGTAGTCGATAAATACTTTGAATTGGGGGCCCGTTGGACGGGTACGGAGGTCTACCACCCTTGGAAATATCGAATAAATTACTCTGTCTGTTCAGTACTGATGTCTCGGAGCGGGAGGGAACGCACGTCGTCGAAGTGCCGCGCCGCGAGATCGAAACCGGCTCCGTCGAGCCCGGCAAGACCTACCGCGTCGCGCTCATCTCGCCGGAAGAGGAGGAACCAGCTGACGAGCGAACCGAGCCCGTCCCCGACGAGCCCCAGCCCCCGGTCGAACCCGGCGAGATGCGATACGTCGAAATCGAGGATATCGGCAAACAGGGAGACGGTATCGCGCGCGTCGAGCGCGGCTACGTCATCATCGTTCCGGAGACCGACGTCGGCGACCGCGTCAAAATCGAAGTCACCGAAGTCAAGTCGAATTTTGCCGTCGCCGAGGCCATCGAAGAGAATCCGTAGCTCGCGTTAGCGAACTGTACCACAGTCGGGCGCTCACCGGGCCGCGGGTGGTCCGAGCGCGGATGAATCGCAAGACTGCGCGACGTTAACTGATCGTACCAAACGGGCTATATGGTGGCCAGTGGTATCTGTGAGTATGAGCACGACAGCGAAACCCCCGGCCGAGATAGCGAACCTCTCCGAGAAGCAACACCGAATTCTCGAATTCCTCCGCGACGCGGTCGAGGAGCAGACGTATTTCAAATCACGGCTCATCGCCGACGAACTCGACATGTCTCCCAAAGAAGTCGGAACGAACATGACCGCGATCGAGCGCGGCGAGTTCGACGTGAGTGTCGAGAAGTGGGGCTACTCCTCCAGCACGACGTGGATGGTCACGGCCTGAGCCGTTCACTCGCCGGTGTATTCGACCAGTGAGGGCGCCCGTTCCGCGAAGGCGGCAGCCTCCTCGCCG
>JBLGCM010000312.1:0-3188 GCA_047617345.1 Natronomonas sp.
GCACGCCGACCGACGAGTCGAAATCACCGTTACGAAGTACGCGACCGGCTACCGGATCACCGTCTTCGATGACGGCCCCGGAATTCCCGACTCCGAACTTGCCGCCATCGACGCCGGCTCCGAGTCCCCGCTCCAGCACGGCACCGGACTGGGTCTCTGGCGGATCAAATGGGGGATCAAGAAGCTCAACGGGACAGTCAGTTTTAAAAACGACAGCGGGACGACCGTCCAGATGACCGTCCCCAACCACGACCTCGTCTGATTACAGTCCGAGAATCTCTCGGGCTTTCGTCGGCGTGGCGGCCGACCGCCCCAGTGTTTCGGCGATCCGAACGGTCCGCTCGACTAGCTGCGCGTTCCCGGCGAGTTCACCGTCGCGGTAGTAGACGTTATCTTCGAGGCCGACGCGGACGTGTCCGCCGAGCAGAACTCCCATCGTCGTCAGCGGGAGTTGATGGGGCCCGAATCCGAGCGTGTTGAACAGCGCGCCCTCGGGCAGGTTGTCGGCGGCGTTGAGCAGGTTGCGCGGCCGCGGCCGGGTGAGCGTGCCGCCGCCGAAGATCAGCGTCGCGTAGACCGGATCGGCGAGGTCGCGGCGGTCGAGCAGGCCGTAGACCTCGTTGATGTGGCCGTCGTTGAACAGTTCGAGTTCCGGTTTGATTCCCAACTGAACCATCTCCTCGTGCAGCGCGTCGACCATGCCGCGAGTGTTCTCGCTGGTGAGGTGGTCGTAGCGGTTCAGCGGCCCCATGTCGAGTGAGGCCATCGCCGGCGGCGGGTCGGTTCGCAACGGCTGGTGGCGCTTCTCGGCTGGCGCGCCCGTCCCGCCGGTCGAGTGCTGGATGATGAGATCATCGGCGCGAGCGCGGATCTCGTCGTCGATTTCCTGGAACCGCTCGGTGTCGAAGGACCGCTCGCCGTTCGGCCGGCGGGCGTGGACGTGGACGACTGCCGCGCCCGCCTCCTCGGCGGCGGCCGCCGCTTTCCCGATCTCTTCGGGCGTTTCGGGCAGGTTCGGTGAGGTCTCTTTGCCGTGGACCCCACCGGTCAGGGCGGCGGTGACGATCAGTGGCTCGCCCGCGAGATATTCCTCGTAGCTCATGACTCGTGTTCGCGGTAGACCTCACAGTCCCGGTTATGGACGAGGTCGTAGCGGTCGTTGCAGATGTCCGCCCGCATCGGCTGGACGAACTGTTCGGTGACGGTACAGTAGGCCCGCTCGTGGTCGAACGCCTCGCCTTCGCGGTAGGATAGATATGGACAGACCATGACAGGCGTACTCACGAGAGCGGCAAATACATTGCCTCCGGAGTCCACAGCGATGGTCGAAGCTGATACCCAGCACGTGTCGTCGGATGAATTAAGTACCATGAGCACACACGTGCTATGACACATCATGGAAGCGTTAGAAAAGCCGAAGATCAGCCACGACGACAGGCGCGATGTCTACAAGTACGTCGAGCGCGAGGGGGCAACGCGGCCGGAAAGCGTCCGGCGCGCGCTGGGGATGGAAAAGCGACAGTTCGGCCATCACGTCGCGATTTTGAAACGAGACAACGCGATCGAAGAGATCGACGGAAAACTACGGATCGCCTTCGACGCGGGCGACCAGCAGGAGTACGAGTCCGAAGAGATCACCTACACGATCAGACAGGCCCGTGAAGAGGATCTGACCGGGCTGGTCGGAGCGATCCGTGCGGCAATCGGCAGCGGCGAGTACGTCAAAGCCGAGACGGTCGCGGATATCGTCGACAGCGAGGGAGTTCTGATCCGGCACAACGAGATCGAATCACGGATGTTCTTCGTCGCCTGCGTCGAGGGCGAAGTCGTCGGCTGGGTCCATCTCAAACACGTCGATCTGGAGAAGCTGAAACACACCGCAGAGCTGACGCTGGGTGTCCTGGAAGCGTACCGCGGGAACGGAATCGGCAGCCATCTACTCGAACGCGGGATCGGCTGGGCCGACGAGCAAGGCCTGGAGAAGATCTGTAACGCGATTCCCGCCAGGAACGAATCGGCCATCGAGTTCCTCGAGGCCCACGGCTTCGAGACCGAGGCGGTCCGGAAAGACCACTACAAGCTCGACGGCCGCTATATCGACGAGGTGATGATGGCACGAGAACTGTAGCTACTCGCCCCAGACGTCTGAGAGGGGATGATCGTCGGCGTCGGTGCCGTCCTGTGAGCCACCGGCTCGGTCTCGTGGGCGTGCGCTTCGAGCGGTGGTGCCGCCGGTGCGCGCCGCCTCCGGCGAGAACTCCGGGAGATCCGGCCGCTCCATCGCCCCGACCTGCGCCAGAAACCACTCCGGCATGTCGGTCCGGGCGCGGTCGAACAGTTCAAGCAGCGAGCTGTCGCCGAGATAGGTGTAGCCGTAATCGTCGGGCGAGCGGACGACCCGACCGCAGGCCTGAATCACGGTTCGCAACGCAGTCCGGTAGTACCACGCCCACTGACCGTCTTCGAGTCGCCGGGCGACTCGGGAGTCGTTCGTGTTCGGGTAGGGCGCTTTACAGAGCAGTTGCCACCGACAGAGATCCCCCTCTAAATCCAGGGCCTCCTCCATTTTGACCGAGAGAAAGACCGTCGGATCCGAACTTCGTTGCCACGCCGCGAGTTGGCCGTCGCGGTCCTCGCGGTCGTGACTGCGGATCCGCGCGCCGACGCCGAACTCGCGAAGCAGTTTTTCGAGGCGGTCCTGGATCGCGTAGGAGTGACAGTGAACCAGTCCCTTCTCGTCGGGATGGTGGGCCATCAGTCGGACGAGGATCCGCGCAATGTTCGGCAGCGTCTCCTCGCGGTGTTCGTAGGTCATCTTGCCCTGTGTCACGTCGAACAGCGGGCGGTTCTCCAGCGGAAACGTATGGGGCATTTCGACCATCCCGACGTTCGAGGGGTCGAGGCCGACTCCGGCACAGAACGCTTCCCGATTGAGAATCGTCGCCGACAGCAGGAGGAACGTCTTCCCCCGATCCCAGACGGTGTGTTTGAGATAGCGCTCGGGGTCGACCGGTTTGATCGTCACCGGCGCGCCGGCGTCGCCGTGCTGGTCGACGACCCACGTCGTGACGCTGTCTGGATCCCGGTAGTCGTCGAGAAACCAGTTGAGGTCCGTCCGGAGTTTCGTCAGTTGGTCGCGTCTCTGGACTTCCTCCGGGCTGAGTTCGGCGTTTCCCCGCAGCGTGTCG
>JBLGCM010000313.1:0-3172 GCA_047617345.1 Natronomonas sp.
CCCGATTACACGTTGTACCGTACGACAGCCGGGAGACTTAAACACACCGCAAGATGTCGAGATGTTGTTGTCAAGATCATAACAGAACTCTCGGTGTTCGATATCTGTCACTTTGGGTGGGGTCGTTTTTGGTCTCCCGGGGCGTACCGGAGGTATGGACGAGCGCGAGGCACTTCGGTCACTTGCCGAGACACTCCCCGGCGCGGGCGACGACGCGGCGGTCGTCGACGGGCTCGCCATCACGACCGACATGTTGCATCGGTCGACAGACTTCCCGGTCGGCACGACCCACTACACCGCGGGCTGGCGAGCAGTCGGCGCGTCGCTGTCGGACATCGCAGCGATGGGCGCACAGCCGATTGCTGCCGTCGCGGCCTACGCCGCACAGTCGCTCGAGTGGGACGAACTCGAACCGTTTGTGCGCGGCGCACGCGACGTGTGCACGGCGGTCGGCGGGGAGTACGTCGGCGGCGATCTCGACGACCACGGGGAACTGACCGTCACGTCGACGGTCGTCGGCCGCGCGGACCGGCCGGTCTTTCGCTCGGGCGCAACGCCGAGCGAGGCCGTCTGCGTTACAGGAACGCTCGGCCGAAGTGGGGTCGCACTCGAACTGTTCGAGCGCGGCGAGACCGAGCGCGCGAACGAACTCTTTCGGTTTACTCCCCGAGTGGCCGCCGGTCGAACCCTCGCCGAGCACGCAGGCGCGATGATGGATTCGAGCGACGGTCTCGCTCGCTCGCTCCACCAACTGGCCGAAGCCAGCGACTGCGGATTCGCAATCGAGTCGCCGCTTCCGGTCGACGAGGCCGTCGAGGGGGTTGCCGACACGGAGCGACAGCGGCGAGAACTGGGCGCATTTTTCGGCGAGGATTTCGAGTTGCTCTGTACGGTTCCCGATCCGATGGTCGAACAGATCCGCAAAGAGCTGTCGGTTTCGTTCACGCGAATCGGCGAGGTCGTCGAGTCGGCGCTCACGCTCGACGGCGAGGCGCTTCCAGATCGGGGGTACACGCACGGGTGACTGGCCGACAGCGGCCCCGCTCAGGCGAGTTCGACGATTTCGACCGGGATCGGGGTGAAACAGAGTGCCGCGAGAGCAAATGTCACGATTCCGAGGGCCATCCGCTTCCGATCCAGCGGTTCGTCGTCGATCGGATCGGCGGGACCGGCGTAGGCGAGTCCCACGGCGAACAGCCCCCACATCGCCCAGATGCCGACCGAATCGATCCCGTCGGCGACGACCAGCAGGTAGCCCGCCAGTCCGAACAGGACGGCGGGAACGAGCGCAGCGATCCGCTCCTGTTGTTCGCCGACCATCGCCCGGAGGATGTGTCCGCCGTCGAGTTGACCGACCGGGAGCATGTTGAGCAGTGTGACGAGCATCCCCACCCAGCCGCCGAAGACGACCGGGTGGATCGTGTTCGCGTCGAGTTGCCCGGTCGCGCCGGTCGCCAGCGCGATCAGTTGCAACAGCGGCGGACGGTTGAACCGGACGCCGGTCTCGGCCTGCGCGACAGCGGCCTCCTGTGCCGGCAGTGGATCGAGTTGCAGGCCGATCGCCGTGACGACGACCGTCGCCGCCAACCCCGCGAGCGGCCCCGCGGCACCGATGTCGAACAGCGCGTTTCGGTCGGGGATTTTCCCCTTCATCTTGATCACTGCCCCCATCGAGCCGATGTAGGTCGGTAACGGGATGAAATACGGAAGGGAGGCCTGAACGTTGTGATACCGGCTCATGACGTAGTGACCGAGTTCGTGGACGCCGAGCACCCCGAGCACGGCCACGACGAAGGGCCAGGCCTCGATGGCTCGCCAGGGTTCGCTGAACAGCGGAACCTGATACCAGAAGTACGCTCCCGCGAACATCGTCGAGAACACTGTCGCGACGAACAGGAACAGATTCGTCGAGGGGATCCCGTCCAACTCCACCGAGTTCGGTTCCGCGACGAGGACGTACTCGCCGCGGGAGAGCGGGATCCCCTCGCTCGTCCGGTAGCCCCGCTGGATCGAGAGTTCGTACCCCCGCTCCCGAAACAGCGGCCACAGCTCTCTTTCGAGCTGCTGGCCAGGGATCGTCGGCTCCCCGACGTAGAGGACAGTGTCCTCGTCCCTGCGAACTTCGTAGGCGTCGAAAACGGGTGCGATCTCCTCGGCGGGAGGAGGGGCCTCGGCGCTGCTATCCATCGCTGTGCGGTAGGGTTTGTTGCTCAATAAAAACCACGGCCCGTCGGCGCGCGGGCGGTCACTGGTGGGTGTTCGCGGGGACCGAACACGACAGCTATGCAGGTTCGACGCGCCAAGTGGTCGCGCTCGTGTACGACCACTTCTCGATCTCTAGATCGACGGTGCTCTCTTTGAGTTTGACCATCAACGCACCGATCTCTTTGGGGGAGAGTCCGACCTCCTCCGCGATGAATTTGCTTTTGAAGTACAGCTCCCCATCCTGGGCTTTCCCCTTGAGATACGACCGAAGTCGTTCTTCTTTCGACCGCGTGTCGTCGGAGGACTGTGTCGTGCTCATGTCTACACCCATCCATTGGGTGGACAGGGGTATATAAAGAAAGGAAGCTTCGTGTTGGTTTGGCTGCATTCAGGTTGAATCAGCGTAAAATGGACATTTTACGAACCGCTCTGAGAGTACCAAACCGTTTAAAGCCACATCTTAGACGGTAATTTCGTCCTCACGGACACATATAATTTCGGGACAAATATCTCCGAATAATCACGATATGAGCGCCGAAAGCAAGCACATGTTTCCGGTAGTTTGGCCGGACATGGGCTGATTGTCTCGCCGGAGAGAGCGGTCGACCGGCGCGTGCGCTGGCCTTGACAACCCTTAAGATGGAATCGCGGTTACGGCGATGCAATGAAAGTAATCGTTTCTATCGGCGGGAGCGTACTCGCGCCGAGCGTCGAGTCAGATCGGGTTGCCGAGTACGGGCGCGTGCTCCGGAAACTCGAAGGCGCGGGCCACGCCATCGGTGCCATCGTCGGCGGCGGCCCGACGGCCCGGAAGTATATTGCCGCCGCTCGTGACCTGGGAGCAAACGAGATAGAACTCGACCAACTGGGGATCGCCGTCACGCGACTCAACGCTCGTCTGTTGATCGCCGCGCTGGAAGACCGGGCAGTTCCGACGCCGGTCGAGACCCACGAGCGCGCCCGCGAG
>JBLGCM010000314.1:0-3166 GCA_047617345.1 Natronomonas sp.
GAAAAACGTCTCCGGCGGCCTGCTCTACGGCGAGGAGTCCGCACCCTACACCCTCGACGACGTGTTCCCGGGGGTGCGAGCGGAGGCGACCGAACGCCCCGTCGACGACCACTACATCCACAACATTTCCGGTCGGAAGGTGAAGACATTCGATCTCGGGGAACTACACCACCACGACACGGCGTGGTGTGACGCCGTTCTCCGGCGGAAAATGGACGCCTGGGTCGCCGAGCGGGTCCACGAGGCGACACGCGAGACCGGCGGCGGCGTCCTGACGGACGTACGGGTCAACGGCCTCCTCCGAGAGGGCGGTCAGATCGTCGGCGTCACGCTGGACGAACTCGACCCGATCAAAGCCGACGTGATCGTCGCGGCGGACGGCGTCAACTCGGAGTTAGCGCGCGACGCCGGTCTGATGGACTGGGACGACCCCGAACAGTGGTTCCAGGGCGTCAAGGCCGTCGTCGAGATGGACCCGACGACGATCAACGAGCGGTTCGGCCTGGACGACGACGAGGGCGACGCACACCTGTTCTCGGGCGATCTGTTCGAGGGCGTCCGCGGCGGCGGCTTCCTCTACACCAACGAATCCTCGCTGTCGATCGGCACCGTCTTCCATCTGGATTCGATCGCCGACAGCGGCGCGGAGCCACACCAACTGCTGGATTCGCTGCTTACGCATCCGCTGATGGAGCAGTGGTTCGACGGCGAGTACCGCGAGCGCGAATACTCGGCGAAACTCGTCCCCGACTCGAAGAAGGTCGCCCATCCCTCGCCCCACCGCGGCCGCCTCCTGCTTGTCGGCGATGCGGCCGGTCAGATGCAGGCCCAAGGCCCGGTTATCAAGGGGATGAACCACGCTGTCACCGCGGGTGGGCTGGCCGCCGAAGCGGTTTCCGAGGCAAAGGCCAGGGGGAACCCGCAAATGGCGGGCGATCTCTACGAGCAGAAACTGTACGACGAGGGCGTGATGGCAAAGCTCCGGCCGCGCCGGTACCGCGCGACGCGAGCGCTCTCGGAAAGCGATCTCGTGACGAGCGTCGGCAGCCGATTGATGGATTCGCCGGTCGGCACGGCGGGGCTGAAACTGTTCGGCGGACTGATGGAGCAAGCATACAACTCGCCGTTCCTGCTCGGTATGATCCCGGACACTCGCTTCACCTACGTCGACGTGCCGACCCGGATCGGCGAGGTGCTCGGCACCGAAGTAATCGACGAGAGCTCGATCGAACCCCCGGAACTGGACGACCGGATCGGCGATCTGACCTACAACGTCGGCGATCCGCACATCGAGGTGCTGGACAACAGTTTCGAGGCGAGCGGAACCGCGGTGACGGCCTGTCCAGTTAGCGCAAAAGAGTTCGGTGGCGGCTGTTACCGCGAAGAGACCGTCACAACCAACGGCAGCGAGGAGAAGAAAGTCAGTCTTGACACCCAGCCCTGCGTCGAGTGTGGAACCTGCGCGGTCGTCGCCGACACGAAGTGGGAACACCCCAGCGGCGGCAAGGGCGTCGAGTTCAAAGAGGGATGACCGAATCGAGCGCGGACGAAGACCGGCCGGCAGCCGAGCGGTTCGGCGAGCGGATCGAAAAGTTGGCCGACCGGGCGACAGAAGACTGTGCGGCCTTCGAGACACCGGCGGACCCGCCGGACAGCGAACGAGCGATGAACTACCTCCGTGAGGGTGCCGGGCCAGCGATTTCGATCTATATCGAGGGTCGAACGGGCGGACAGATGGTGCAGTTCCCGCCCGATCAGTACCGGGCGCTGGAAGGCGCGATGAACGACTGGCTGGGGCTGTACGCGGCCTGTTACGGCGTCGAAACGAGCCCGGCGTACGCCCTGCGTGAGGCCGCGCAGTTGCTGCTGGATACGCACAATATCAAGGACGTGGCACAGATCCTGACTGGCGTGCCCGACCGCGACTGACCGGTCGAGCGTCGAAATCGACGCGGCCACGCTTTCTCCGACAGAAAAAAGCAGTACAGTTTTTTATCCAACCCCCGAGATAACCGGACAATGGCTATCCCGCTTGATACCGTCCTGTTCGGTATCGCCCTCCTCTCGGGAGTCGTGCTCAGTTCGCTCGGAGCGTACTGCTATCGCCGCTGGGACGAGCCCGGCGTGCGGGCGTTCGGCGTGTTTACCCTCATCATCGGGGTCGGCGCGACCGTCGGCGGGGCCACTGGAATAGCCTTCGGCGCGTCGGGCCCCGGTCGCGGGCAACCGCTGTGGTCGGATATCGCCTTTCTTGCGTGGTCGTTCGCCATGCTCCCGTGGCTGATATTCGCCCTGCAGTACACCGGCACGTACACCCGCGTCCGACGACGAACGGTCGCGTTGCTGTCGCTTCCGCTCGTCGGCATCAGCGGTATCGTCCTCGTCTCCACGATGGATCTGCCGATCAGTGACGTTGCCCTGCAGGTCATCGGCTCGTTGGCCACGGTCCACGTACTCTTTCTGTCGATTATCGGGATCTATCTCGTCGTCCGCACGACACACGAGTACGGCCACCTCTCGCTCACGCAGGGAATCGTGCTCGGAACGGCTGCGATCGTCCCGCTGCTCGTGCTCAACGTCACGCCGACACTGCTTTCGGACATCGGCATTACCGCCGCAGCGGCGGGGTACGCTCTCGGCTTCGCGCTGCCGGCCGGGCTGCTCACGTTCGCACTCTTCCAGTACGATATGTTCGAGTCGACGCCGGCGGCCGGCACCGTCGGCGAGCAGGCTATCGCTCGCGAAACCGACGACCTGATCTTCGTCGTCGACCAGAACGACCGCGTCATCAAACTCAACCCGAAAGCCGCCGAGGAGTTCGGCGTGGGTCGGACGGAGCCACTCGGCGAGCCGATCAGCGATATTCTCGGCGTGAGCCTCGCCGAATTGCGCGAAATGGAGACCTACGAGCGCCGCTCGGGGGTGAGCAGACAGCAGTTCGATCCCGAAATTGCGACCTTTACCGACCAGCACGACCGCGACCTGGGACATATCGTCAGCCTCCACGACGTGACAGAACGAGAACTGCGCAAACAGCGCCTCGAAGTGCTGAACCGCGTCCTGCGGCACAATCTCCGGAACAACGTCGACGTGATCAAAAGCAACGCCGAAGTGCTCGCCGAAAACGGCCACGACGAGCGAGCGGAGGCGATCATCGACTCCGCCG
>JBLGCM010000315.1:0-3165 GCA_047617345.1 Natronomonas sp.
TCATCGTCCTCAAACCGATGGTGTTGGGCGGGCCGGACCGCGCGGTCGAAGCCGCCCGGAACTGCCGTGAGGCGGGGATCGATCCGGTCATCTCGACGACCATCGACGCCGTCGTCGCGCGGGTCGGAGCGGTCCACGTCGCGGCGGCGATTCCGGGCGTGCGCGCCTGCGGCCTGGCGACCGGTGACCGGCTCGCAACTGATCTCGCTCGGGATCCGGCTCCGGTCAGCGACGGCCGAATTACCGTCCCTCAAGAGCCCGGGCTCGGCGTCGTAAACCCGCCGATCTGATATGTTCGGCGGGGATCTACTCAGAGCGCGTACGGCGGCGACCCCCGAGAGAACCGCGCTCACCGTTATCGAAACGGACGAGCAGTGGAGCTACCGCGAACTCGACCGGGCTGTCGACGAGATGGTCGACTCGCTCGGGGCAGTACAGACCGAGGGCGGTCCGCGGATCGGCGTTGCCCTCCCGACTGGATTTTCCTTCGTGTGCGCCGTCCACGCTGCAGTGCGTTCAGGGTCCCAACTCGTCCCGCTCAACGCTCGGCTGTCGCCGTCCGAACTCGCCGCCCGACTCGACCGCCTGGAACCGGATGTTGTCCTCTGTAGCCGTGAGACCGAGCAGTTGCTCGCCGGCGCGGACGACCTCCGAGTCCGAGAGACGACGTGTTTGACTGTCGACGACCCGTCGACCGACCTCACCCGACCGCTCCCCGCGTCGGAGACCGGCGTCGAATCCGATCCCCACGACCCCGACGAGACCGCACTGGTCCTGTTCACGTCGGGGACGACCGGCGAACCGAAAGGCGTCCAGTTGACAGTCAGGAACCTGACCGCGAGCGCTGTCGCCTCAGCGTTCAGACTGGGTGTCACCCCGTCGGACCGGTGGCTCTGCTGTCTCCCGATGTATCACATGGGCGGGCTCGCACCCGTCTTCCGCTCGGCGCTGTACGGCACGGAACTGGTCGTCCAGCCCGAGTTCGAGGCCGAGGCGACCGCCGCAGTCCTCGACTCCGCGGACATTACCGGCGTCTCACTGGTCCCAACGCAACTGTCACGGTTGCTCGATGTCGGCCTTTCCGCGCCGGCGCTTCGAACCGTCCTCCTCGGCGGTGCGCCGGCGTCGGAATCGCTTCTGGACCGCGCCAGCGACGCGGATATCCCGGTCTATCCGACCTACGGGCTTACCGAGACCGCCTCGCAGGTCGCGACGGCCCGACCAGCCGACCTCCACGAGCATCCGGGCACTGTTGGCCAACCGCTGTTTGGAACCCGTGTCTCGCTCGTTGATCCTGACGGAAACCACGTGGCGGCGCACGAGCGCGGCGAAATCGTCGTCGCGGGGCCGACAGTCACGCCGGGCTATCTCGACGCCGACCGGACCGCCGAAGCCACCTCGGAACTGGGACTGCACACGGGCGATCTCGGCACGCGCGACGAAGACGGCCGGCTCTGGATCCTCGGCCGGATGGACGATACGATCATCACCGGCGGCGAACTGGTCGCGCCGGCGACGGTCTCCGACGTAATTCGGGGAATCACCGGGATCGCGGACGTCGCTGTCGTGGGTATCGAAGACGAGGAGTGGGGCGAACGGGTCGCTGCGGCGCTCGTTTCGGACCGGTCGACCGGCACGAATCCAGCGGCCCTGACGGACCGGGTCGAGTCCCACTGCCGCGAACAACTCGCGGACTACAAGGTCCCGAAACAGATGGCCGTCGTCGACTCCCTGCCGCGGACCCAGTCGGGGACGGTCGACCGGGAGCGTCTGCGAGAACTGCTCGCTGTGGAGTCCTAACCGTCGACTTCGCCGATAGCGCGCTCGCGCAACTGGCCGGTCATCTGGACACCGTGATGATCTGTTCGGCGGATTACTCGCTTTGCCTGCGTCGCGGGGAAGTACTTGCTGTCGACGGCGGCGCGGGTCGTCACGCCGAAGGTGCCGGTGACAGTCGCACCGAGGCCATCGGCGACGGCCCGCAATCGCCTGTCGTCCGAGACGAATGCGGCAGTGTCACCACGGTCCCGCGCCGCGAGCAGACACGCGATCAACGCCGCGTCGCTCGTCTCGGTCGGTTCGTCCAGCAACCGCTCGGCGTCGTCGAGACACCGCGCCGTACCGGGTTCGGTCTCGACGTCGTTCTCCTCGAGAAACCTCGCGAGGTTCGTCGCGGCGGGTTCGACCGTAATCTCGTCGATCACCGCCTGCGGGATCACGATCTCGCCGTCGAACACCTCCAACAGCTCTAACTCTCCGATCTGCCCGAGGTCGTACAGCGGCGTCGCGTCGACGTAGATCGCCATCTCACAGCTCACCCGCTCGCTCGGCGTCGAACCTCAGATCCGTCTCGGTGAGCTGAGTCGTCAGACCGCGGTCCTGTGCCAGTTCGAGCCACTCGGCGATGGAGACGCCTGCCAGCCGAGCGGCCTCGTTGATCGACACGTCACCGCTCTGGTACCGCTCGACGGCGTGGCGGGTCCGGAGCGTCTCGACTCCCTCTCGGATCGCCTGTCGCATCGTCGTGCTCCGGTCCTGTTCGAGCAGTTCGGCGACTTCGTCCAGTTCCGCCTTCTCCTCGTCGGGAATCCGAACGCTTACTGTGGGCATGTATACAGTGAATTGCAACGCAAACGCATATAACTCATCCGGGCGGGAGACGACTACCAAACAGATCAGCGTCGGCGTCGACAGTTATCGGGGGCAAGACAACCACGGTTAAGCCGCTGGGCCGCCGAGCGTAGCGCATGACTGACGTGGCACAGGCGTTCGTGCCGGGACACGTTACCGGCTTTTTCACGAGTAATCCCGACCCCGACCCGACGAAAGCGGGCTCTCGCGGCGGCGGAATCGCACTCACAGCGGGCGTAACGGTAACGGCTCGACCGGCCGACGATCCGCGGGTGGTTCTCAACGGCGACCCCATCGAAATGGAGGCCGTCGAGCGCGTGCTCCGCGCGCTCGAAGCGCCCGCGGAGGTCCGCGGCGTCACCGACCTCCCGCTCGGTTCGGGCTTTGGCGTCTCCGGCGGGATGGCGCTGGGAGCGGCGCTTGCGGTCAACGAGACCTTCGACCGGCGACTCTCGGTGAACGAACTCGTTACCATTGCCCACGGTGCGGAGGTCCAGGCCGGCACCGGACTGGGAGACGTGGTCGCGCAGGCCC
>JBLGCM010000316.1:0-3161 GCA_047617345.1 Natronomonas sp.
GTCTGACAGTCCGTGAGAACATCGAGATGGGACAGATCGGAGTCGAAGCCGAGGCCGGGCCATCGGTCGACGAAGTGCTGGATATGTTCGAGAACCTCAACGAGCGAGAGGACAAGTACGGCTCGGTTCTCTCCGGCGGCGAACAGCAGATGCTCGCCATCGCGCGAGCGCTCATCGCCCAGCCGGATCTCCTCTTGCTCGACGAGCCGACCGAAGGGCTGGCTCCGTACATCATACGCCAGATCGAGGACATCATCCGCGATCTCAACGAGGACGGGATCACGATCCTGCTGGTCGAACAGAACATCCCGGTGGCACTCGAAATATCTGAATATACATACATTCTAGAAAAAGGATCAATAGCCCACGAAGGGCCCGCCGCAGACGTCCAGGAGAACCAGGAGATCCTCGACAAACATCTCGGCGTCGGCACCGTCGATTGATCCCGGGTTTTCCCGCAACTATCGAGAATTTGCTCCCGATCACGGCACGTCGCGTGTCCGCATAATATAATATAAATAATATTATTTTTTGTGGTATTGATTGTTTTAGATATGATTAATTATCCCTCTCACCGTACTCGCCACAGTCAGCGACGGTACGAGAGGTTGACCCGCATCTCGCCAGCTACGCCGCGAACGAGATCGGCGAGTTCGTTCTTGATGCGGTCGTTGTCGAGGCGGTCAGTGGGCCCCGAAATGCTGATAGCGCCGTAGATGTTGCCCGACGTGTCCGTGATCGGTGCGCCGACGCCGGTCACCCCGTCGATGAACCGCCCGGAGCCGTACGCGATTCCGCGGTCGCGGATGGACGCCAGGTTCCCTTCGAAGTCGGCGCGAGTGACGCCCCCCTCGAGTGGAAACTCGTATCCGTCGAGGATCTCCCGACGTCGGTCTTCGGGCACGTTCGCGAGGATAGCCTTGCCGGCGGCGAGCCGGTACAGTTCGACGTGCTGTCCGATACGCACGTTCGTCTGAATGCCGTGAGCGCCCGTGGCCTTCCCGATAAACACCGCTTTGCCGTTCTCTTCGACAGTACACCAGCTTTTCTCCTCGGTCTCCTCTGCGATTTCCTCGAGTTTTGGGACGATCTCGTCGTACACCGTCTGGTTCTCCCGGGCAATCGTCCCCATGTCGAGAAACCGGAGGCTGAGCCGATACTGCTTGCCCTCGGTCTGGACGACGTACCCCCGCTCTCTGAGCGTCGAGAGGTGGATGTGGACCGTGCTCTTTGGCATGCCGAGTCGCTCGGCGAGCTCTGTCACACCCGCGGACGTGTTCTCCTTCAGAGCCTCTAGAATATCGAGCATTCGTTCGCCCGAGTCGAGTGTGGTATTTGCTGTCACACCATGCGCTACTCGAAATGGCTGTATATACTTGTCCATCCTCCAGGATGGCCGGTTCGGTTTCCTGTCAAAACAGCCGCTCGGACGCGATTTCGGCCCCTTCGACGAGCGCTTCGAGTTTCTTCCACGCGATGGTGGGATGGACGGCGTTGGCGCCCTCGACGACTGTCTCGAAGCCACAGTCCGCACCGGCGACGACGCGTTCCGGGTCACCGACGGCCGCAGTGAACCGTTCGAGGCGGTCGGCGACGACTTCCGGATGTTCGACGATGTTCGTCTTGACGTCGACGACACCCGGAACGAGCCGCCAGCCGTCGGGCAACGGGTATTCCTCGAAGGTCGTGAACTCGTGCTGGTGGCGGGGATTGGCGCCCTCGATGACGAGTCCGCCGATGTCAGCCTCGTAGAACTCTTCGATTACCTCCGCGAGTTCGACGTCCCGGTGGTGGGGGCCCGGGTAGTTCCCCCAACAGGCGTGGAGTCGGATCTGGTCGTCCGGGATCGATCGGACCGCGCTGTTCAGCGCCTCGATGTATGTTCCCACCAGCTCCCGGAACTCCTCGACCGAACGATCCTTGTGTGTGAGCGTGAATCCAGCGAGCAGGTCCGGCGCGTCGATCTGGAGCGTCGCCCCGGTCTCGGCGACGAGTTCGTACTCGGTTCGGAGCGCGTCTGCGAGGTCGAAGACGTACTCGCGGTCCGAGTCGTGGTGCTCGGTTTCGGTAAACCGGAGGACGGCTCCCGGCGATGGGACCGTGTGGAATCGCCCCGGAAAGGAGACCTCCTCGGCTTCGAGAGCGTCCTCGAAGCGGGCGAGTTCGTGCCGAAGCTCGTCCTCGCCGACGTACTCGATTGGTCCCCTGGCGACCGGCCCCCCGATGTTGTCAGTATCGTCCAGAAGCGCCTCGCCGTATTCCGGGAAGTCCTCCAGATCGGAGGGCCACTCGCGTTCCATCGTGCCCTCGCCGAAACCCGAGAGCCGGTTTGTCACGTCGACAGAGTAGGCGATGCGGCTCTGTTCCCCGTCGTTGGCGATGTCCAGCCCGACCTCTGCCTGCTTCCGGACGACAGTCCTGACCGCCCTGTCGATTGCTTCCTCGAACCGCTCCGGATCCGGATCAGGACTCGAAAGCAGCTCCCGAAGTTCCGGCGAGCGCGGGAGGCTCCCGACGTGTGTGGTCTGGATCGAGCTTTCGCTCATACCTGTCCGCTGTCGGGCCGCACACAAGATTGTGCTGCATGTGCTACAACAGTCCAGCGCACAAGAAAGCGGTGGCTCGCTGCGAGCGTCCCACGTGAAACATACCCAAACAGCTAGAAAACGGTGTGGTTTCACCTGGAGATTGACAGTTGACCGGAGCCGGTACTCGCTTCGCCGAAACGACGGTCGAGAACCGCTAGGAGAACTTCTCGAACGGCTGCTCGCAGTCGTTACAGTAGTGCATCGACCGGCACAGCGACGGGCCCTTCGGGTGGTCCCGTTCGGTGTTTCTCGAGCCACAGTAGGGGCACTCTGCCCGTTCGTGCTTGCCGGACGTATCGATTGAGGGGTCGATGTTGTTCATATCAGACGCTCAGACCGAATTCCCGCAGCGATTTCTCGCCCTGCCGGGTGACCATGTCGACGGTCCAGCCGGGCGACCAGACGATCGTCACGTCCACCGACTCGATGCCCTCGACGGCACCGACCGACTGCTTGACCTCGTTTATCAGCATGTTCCGGGCGGGACAGCCCGTGTAGGTCAGCGTCATCTCGATGTCGGCGACGCCGTCCTCGATCTCGACGCCGTAGATGAGGCCCAGGTCGACGATGGAG
>JBLGCM010000317.1:0-3156 GCA_047617345.1 Natronomonas sp.
GGGACATTCAGACGACCGTCCAGCGGTTCTGGGCGCGGCTGACAGCCGTCGAGAAACTCAAGCTCGTCGGCAGCCTCGCGGCCGAGATGGGGCCGCCGTTGACTGTCGGGCTGACTATCGGTGCTGTCTTCGGCGGGCTGTTTGCGGTCGTCGCCGGGGCCTTCGGTGGCCCGTTCATCGTCCCGAGCGGTGCCCTTTCGGTTTTGCCGGGCGGTCTTGGCGGGACGGCCGAGGGCCTGCTCGACACGCTGTTGCTCATCTGTGTCGTCGCGGCCGGCATCGGGATTCCCATCGCCGCCCTGTTGGTCCGGTTCCGCGGTGAGGCCGACGTCGAGGAGTTCGACATGGAGAAACTGACAGACACCGACGTGGTCAGCGCGATGATGGAGGAGTTCCGTCAGTTCTCCCCCGGCGGCGCGGAGGCGCTCATCGACGAACGCGACGCGTTCATCGCCCACCGACTTATCGCGCTCCGCGAAGCCGGCTATCACGTCCTCGCCGTTGTGGGAGCCGGCCACCGTGAGGGCATCGAGAACTATCTCGACAACCCAGAGACGCTCCCGCCGATGGAGTCGCTCACCGGAACCGAGGGCGGGCGTCGCGTCTCGCTGTACAAACTCGTCGGCTACGGCTTCGGGGTCGTCTTTCTCGTCTTCTTCGGCCTGCTCATTCTCGGTGGCGCGAGCCAGGCCGTCCTGCTGCAGCTGTTCGTCGCGCTGGTCGCCGTCAACGCCGTGCTGGCCGGCGGACTGGCGAAGGTGGCCGGCGCACACTGGTCGAGTGCGGCCGCCGCCGGCGCGTTCGGCTGGCTGACGAGCCTGTTTCCGCTGCTTGCCGCCGGCTGGTTCGCGGGCTACGTCGAACTGCGGTACATCTCCGTCAACATCAGCGATATCGCGACGCTCAACGAGATACTCAACGACCAGGAGTCGCCGGTAATGGACCTCGTCGGCCGGATGCGTAGCGTGCCGCTGTTCCGGCTGATCCTCGTCGTCGCGCTGACGAACGTCGGCAGCGCAATCGCCTCCTACGTCGTTTTCCCAGTGTTGATCCCGTACATCTCGTCGGACATCGGCGGGATGCAGGGCGTCTCGCGCCTGCTCTGGCAGGGCGTCCGCGAAGGGACACAGATTCTCGTGGGGGTCCTCTGATGGCGGGTCGCCGACAGCGACCCACCGCGGACCGGACCGTCGGCGGTCTCAGCTTCAGCCAGCGCGAGCTCCGGGACCTCCTCGTCGCCTGGCTTGCGCTCGGGCTGGCGTTCACGTTCTTCCTCGAACGGGAGTTCCGCCGCATCGTCTTCGGCCAGTTCGGCGGGCTGTCGACGGCCGAAATCGCCAGCACGTTCGCCGTCAGCCTGCTGACCGTCGGCGTCGGCTTCCTGTTGCACGAACTGGCCCACAAGGTCGTCGCCGTCCGCTTCGGTCAGATCGCCGCGTTCAAGGCCGATTACCGGATGCTCGGGTTCGCAGTTCTGGGCGGTCTCGTCGGCTTCCTGTTCGCCGCGCCGGGCGCTGTCGTCCACCGCGGCCGCCTTACAGCGAAGCAACACGGCCTCATTGCCGTCGCCGGACCGGTGACGAACCTCGCGCTCGCCGTCGTGTTCCTCGTTCCGTTCGTCGCGGCGCTCCTGTCGAGTACGGGCGGCTTCCTCTGGGAGGTCGCGCGGATGGGCCTGCAGATCAATCTCCTGCTCGCCGGCTTCAACATGCTGCCGTTCGGTCCGCTCGACGGCCGAACGGTCCGGGAATGGAGCACACCGGTGTTTCTCGCCGTGGCGGTTCCGTCGGTTCTGCTCGGGGTCGGCGCGCTGTTCGTTCTCTGAGCGGACGCAACGCTCCGCCGGAACGACGCTCTTTTGCCCGCGCCACGCACGCTCTCGGGTATGACCGACGGTGAACCCGAGACCGAGGACACAGACGACGAAGATGCGGAGGGACTGACCTACGCGGAAACCGGCGTGGACATCGACGCCAGCGAGGCGGCGACGAAGGCGCTCATCGGTGCGGCCGGCGAGTTCGAGGGTGACTACGCGGGCCTAGTCGATATCGGCGACCAGTACCTCGCACTCGCAACGGACGGCGTCGGCACCAAGCTCCTCGTCGCCGAGGCCGTCGACGACTACTCGACCATCGGCATCGACTGCATCGCGATGAACGCCAACGACCTCATCGCGACTGGCGTCGAGCCGGTGGCGTTCGTCGACTACCTCGCAGTGGAAGCGCCCGACGAGGAAACGAGCGAAGACATCGGCGCAGGGCTCCGGACGGGGGCCGAGCGGGCCGGCGTCGCGCTCGTGGGCGGCGAAACCGCCGTGATGCCGGACGTGATCAAAGGGCTTGACATCGCCGGCACCTGCGCCGGGCTGGCACCGAAAGACGCCGTCTTCCCCGGCGAGGCCGAACCCGGCGACGCCATCGTCGGCTGGCCGTCCTCCGGGATCCACTCCAACGGCCTCACGCTCGCACGCGAGGCGGTCACGCGCGACCACGAGTACACCGACCCGTTCCCGCCGAACCCCGACAGAACCATCGCCGAAGAGCTGCTGACGCCGACGCGGATCTACAGCGAGGTGCTGGAGCCGCTCCGAGCCAGCGAGACGCACGCGGCGGCTCACGTCACTGGCGGCGGCTGGACGAACCTCACGCGGATGGGGAGTCTCCGGTACGAGATCACGGACCCCTTCGAGGCCCAGCCCGTCTTCGAGTTCGTTCAGGAGGAGGGTGACGTAACTAACGAAGAGATGCACCGGACGTTCAACATGGGCACCGGGTTCGTCGCTGCGGTGCCCGAAGCTGACGCCGACGAGATCGTCGCCGATAGCGAGGACGCCCGCGTGATTGGCACTGTGGCCGACGGAGACGAGGCGGTCGCGGTTCGCGATCTCGAACTGACCGAGTAAGCAGCTTGAAGATCTGACAGAGACCGATCAGGCGGACAGGATGTCTTTGCCGGCGGTCTCCTCCGCAATCCGTATCTGGAGTGCCTGCCGGATGTGGTATCTGGCCGCTTCGCTTTCGGCGTTCTCGAGGGCCTTTTCGAGTTCGGCATACAGTGGGTCGCTGGGATTAGGCATGTCGCTACGTCTCTCATTGGTGAGAATAGACATATACCCCTGACACTGTTTTCGGCATTAAGCCCCTCCTACGGGGAGTA
>JBLGCM010000318.1:0-3147 GCA_047617345.1 Natronomonas sp.
AACTTCCCGACGTCGGCGAGGGGGTCGCGGAGGGTGAGATCGTCGCCTGGCACGTCGCGATCGGCGATCACGTCGCCGAAGACGAGGTACTGGCCGAAATCGAGACCGACAAAGCGGTCGTCGATCTGCCCTCACCGGTCGCCGGAACGATACGGGAACTGCACGCCGAGGAAGGGGATATCGTTCCGGTCGGCAGCGTCGTCGTGACCATCGATATCGAGGGCGACGCCGAAGCCGGGGGAGAAGAGCCCGAGCCAGAACCGGGAGCCGCGGAACCCGCGGAGACCGCCGAGCCCGCGCCGACAGGCGACGGCGAAACACCGGTCGCAGAGGGCCGGGTGTTCGCGCCGCCGAACGTCCGCCGACTCGCCCGCGAACTCGGCGTCGATATCGCTGCCGTCAACGGATCGGGACCGAGCGGACGGATCACCGAATCCGACGTACGGGCGGCCGCCGAGAGCGGCGACGAGTCGGAAGAACAGCCAGAGCGAAAATCCGCAACTCGACGGCGAAGCGACGACGAACGCGAGTCGGCGGTGAGTACGCGGAGTGACAGCGAACGCAAGTCGGCCACCCGCCAGCGGACAGACACGGCGAGTGTGGGCGTCGAGTCGGCAGATCGTGACCGGACACTCGCCGTTCCGGCGACGCGGAAAGTCGCCCGCGAACACGGCGTCGACATCGACGAAGTGCCGACGGAGAAAGAGCGAGACGGCGAGGCCTTCGTCGAACCGGGGGATATCGAGCGGTACGCCGAGGCACAGGAGAGCGCTGCGGACGCCGAAGCGTCGGCAGGAACTGATTCGACCGCGACAGAGACACCGGAGACGACCACTGCAGGGTCGAGCGAGAAGCCGGTCTCGACGGAGCCGTATCGCGGGGTTCGTCGGACCATCGGCTCCCAGATGAAAAACTCCGCGCAGACGATTCCACACGCGACCCATCACGACACAGCAGTCGTCGACGAGTTGGTCGAGACTCGCGCGGAGTTGAAAGGGCGGGCCGACGAGCGCGGGATCCACCTCACCTACATGCCGTTTGTGCTGAAGGCGCTGGCCGCGGGACTGAGAGAACACCCGGTGATGAACACGGAACTCGACGAAGCGGCCGAGGAGATCCGTTACAAGGCGTACTACAACATCGGTATCGCGGTCGCGACAGATGCCGGCCTGATGGTTCCGGTGGTCAAGAATGTGGACCAGAAAGGGATTCTCGATCTGGCGTCGGAGGCGAACGAACTGGCCGAAAGGGCCCGCTCGCGGGAGATTTCGTCGGCGGAGATGCAGGACGGCACCTTCACCGTGACGAATTTCGGAGCCATCGGCGGCGAGTACGCGACGCCGATCATCAACCACCCCGAAACGGGAATTCTCGGCCTCGGCGCGATCGAACAGCGACCGGTCGCCGTCGAGGGCGAGGTCGTCGCACGCGAGACGCTCCCGCTGTCGCTATCGATAGATCACCGCGTCATCGACGGCGCGGAGGCAGCACAGTTCACGAATACGGTGATCGAATATCTCGAAAACCCCACGCTGCTGCTGCTCGAATGAGATGACCAAACACACTCAATACACGATTCACACATGGTAGTCGGAGATGTCACCACTGGCACTGACGTACTGGTAATCGGCGGCGGGCCCGGCGGTTACGTGGCCACGATCCGCGCCGGACAACTCGATCTGGACGTGACCCTCGTCGAGATGGACAGCTACGGGGGCACCTGCCTCAACTACGGTTGCATTCCCTCGAAGGCATTTATTTCGGCGACGGATATGGCCCACGAAGCCGGCGAAGCCGAAGAGATGGGGATCTTCGCCGATCCGGCCGTCGACATGCAGGGAATGCTCTCCTGGAAAGATCGGCTCGTGACGCGGCTCACGAAGGGCGTCGAATCGCTCTGTTCGGGTGCCGGGGCGGCGCTGATCGAAGGTCGAGCGGAGTTTGCCGACGAAAATAGTGCTCGGATCGTCCAGGAGGGCGAGGGCCAGGGCGCCGAGTCCATCGAGTTCGAGCACGCCGTCATCGCGACTGGAAGCCGACCGATCCAGATCCCCAACTTCGAGTACGACGGCGAACGGATCCTCTCTTCGCGTGACGCGCTCGCCTTAGAGAACGTGCCCGAGAGCATGGTCATCGTCGGCGGCGGCTATATCGGCATGGAACTGGCGACGGTCTTCCAGAAACTCGGCTGTGACGTGACTATCGCCGAGCAGCTGGACGAGGTCCTCCCCGCCTACGGCGAGGAGGTGACCGGGGTCGTCCGCGAGCGCGCAGAGTCGCTGGGCATCGATTTCAAGTTCGGCCACGCGGCCGCCGACTGGGAGGACGGCGACGACGGCATCACCGTCTACACCGACACCGAGGACGGCGAGGGCGGCGCGTTCGACTGCGAGAAGTGTCTCGTCGCGGTCGGCCGCCGACCGGTGACGGACACGCTGAATCTCGATGCTGCGGAAGTCGAAACCGTCGACGGCCGGATCGACACCGACGACCGGGCGCGGACGAACAAGGGACACATCTTCGCCGTCGGTGACGTGACCGGCGAGCCGATGCTGGCCCACAAGGCGTTCATGGAAGGCGAGGTCGCGGCGGAGGTGATCGCCGGCGAGCCAGCAGCACTGGACTATCAGGCGATTCCGGACGCCGTCTTCACCGACCCCGAGATCGCAACGGTCGGGATGACCGAATCCGAAGCCGAAGAGGCGGGCTTCGAGCCAGTCGCCGGGAAGATGCCGCTTCGAGCCTCGGGGCGAGCCCTGACGCTGAACGAACGCGAGGGGTTCGTCAAGGTCGTCGCCGACGCCGACACGGAGTTCGTTCTCGGCGCACAGATCGTCAGCCCCGAGGCCTCGGAGCTAATCGCCGAACTCGCGCTGGCGGTCGAACTCGGCGCGACACTGGAGGACGTGGCCGCGACAGTTCACGTCCACCCGACGCTATCGGAGGCAGTCCACGAGGCCGCCAAGGGCGCCCGCGGGCAGAGCATTCACTACTAGTTTACCGACCGACAGACAAAACGCTAGATGAGAACGCGACCGGCGTCGGGGGACGGTCGACACCGGTCGCAACTGAGAGAAAACGCACCATCGGAAACGGACAGACACCGCTGCAATGTCTGCGTTCGTCATCGCCGCCGCGACGAACCAC
>JBLGCM010000319.1:0-3142 GCA_047617345.1 Natronomonas sp.
GGACACAGTCGTATTTTCGATGCCCATTGGAGACAACCGTCCAGAGTACTCGCCGATTTTAAATATTTGATACGCAATAGTGTATATGTCTACCTATGAGACCAAGTCTTATGATCAAGGACGGCTATCTCTACGACCGTGACGACGCACTGGACATCCGTATCCGGGACGGCCAGATCGCGGAGATCGATTCACAACTGGACCCCGAGGACGGGACACAGGTCATCGATGCCGACGGAAACCTCGTTTCACCGCCGTTTGTCGACAGCCACGTCCATCTGGACAAGGCGCTCGAAGCCTCGGGGGATCGATTCCCCAGGCACAACGACGGCGGCACGGATTTCAGCAAGATCGGGGCCTTCGAGCAGCAACACTACAACGAGATTTCCTCGGAGGAACTGACACGGAATGCGGTTGAGGCCGGGAAACTGGCGGTCTCGAATGGCACGCTGTATATGCGGACACACGTCACGGTCGGCGAGGATGTCGACGGCACAAAGACGATGGAGAGTATCCTGGAAGCCCGCGAGCGACTGGACGATATTCTCGACTTGCAGATCGTTGCTCTCCCGACACCGGCGATCGTCCGTTCGGAGCGGACCAAGGAGATCGTCGAGGAGTGTCTCGAAATGGGTGCTGACCTCATCGGCGGCTCCGACCCGGCCACCCGTGGCGGCGATATCAGCCGGACGCTGGAGACGTGGTTCGAACTCGCAGAGGAGTACGACGTTGAGATCGACCCCCATATTCAACACCCCGGTACGCTCGGGATGAACGTCCTGAACAGGATGGCCGAAGAGACAATCGACCACGACTACCAGGGACGGGTGACTGCCAGCCACAGCTACTGCATGGCCGAACTCGACGGCAAGGAGTACGATGCCGACACGCCGGGACTCTCCGACACGATACTGAAATCCAACAGGGAAGCACAACTCGACCGTTCGATCGAAACCTTCGCCGACGCCGGCATGAAGTTCGTCACCTGTCACCCGAGTACCCGTCCCGGGATGCCAATTCACGACCTGCTCGACGCCGACGTTCCACTCGGCTGGGGGTCGGACAACATCCAGGACTGGGTTATCCGCCATTCCCAGCCCGACGCGCTCCAGGGCGCGCTGGTCAACGCATTCAAGCTGGATTACAACCAGTACAGCTTCGCGTCGAACCAGGGGCTCGACCATCTCTGGAACATGGCGACACGGGAGGGCGCACGGGTACTCAGTATCCAAGACGAGTACGGTCTCAGGGAGGGAACGCCCGGCAATCTGATCGTCTTCGACGAACAGTCTCCCCAGTGGGCCGTCCTCAACCAGGCGACTCGCGAATACGTGGTCAAAGCGGGACAGATCATCGTCGAAGACGACGAACTTCAGGTCGACGTCTGAACGAATTTCAGCGAGCTAGTGACCGTTCTGGCTGTCGTCCAGGGAGATACTCGCCGCCTTTTGCTGGCGGTACGCGTCGAGTGTATCCTCGGTACACTCCCGGCCGATACCGGATTTCTTGTAGCCGCCGAAGGGCGTGCCGGGCCCGACGTTGTACCACTCGTTGACCCAGACGCTCCCCGCGTCGAGCTCCGCGGCCGCCCGGTGGGCCAGGGACATGTCCTCTGTCGCCAGCCCCGCCAACAACCCGTAGCTGACGTCGTTGGCGAGACTGATCGCCTCGTCGTACTCGGAAAACGGCATGATGCTCAGGACCGGCCCGAAGATCTCCTCCTGGGCGATCCGCATCTCCGTCTCCACCTCGTCGAACACGGTCGGGCTGAAAAAGTGCCCGTCGGCAAAGCGGTCGTCCGCTGGGCTCGAACCAGCACGGACCAGCGTCGCGCCCGCGTCGGTGCCGGACTCGACGTACTCAACCATCTCCTCGTGCCGGGCGGCGAACGAAAGCGGCCCCATGATGGTGCTGGATTCGAGCGGGTCACCCGGCAGCCAGTCCGTCTCGATCTCCTCGATCACGGCGTCGATGAACTCGTCGTGGACCGACTCGTGGACGAGCGCGCGGGACAGTGCGCCACAGGACTGTCCGGTATTGAAAAACAGCCCACCAGCGGCGATTTCGGCTGCCTGTTCGATATCCGCGTCCAGGAAGACGATGAGGGGATTCTTCCCGCCGAGTTCGAGCGAGACCGGCGTGACAGTCTCCGCCGCACGTTGCATCACCGCCTTTCCGACGGGGACGGACCCGGTAAAAGAGAGTTTCCCGATTCCCTCGTGGCCGGTCATCGCCTCCCCGGTGGTCGGCCCCCCGTTGACGACGTTGAGCACGGAATCAGGGAGGATATCACTGGACAGGCGGATCACGGGGTTGAGCGCGACCGATGCCTCCTCTGACGGTTTGACCACCACGGTGTTGCCCGTCGCGAGTGCGGCCCCGGCTTTCTAGGCAAACAGTTCGAGAGGGTAGTTCCACGGCAGTATGATCCCGACGACGCCGTACGGTTCCTGTCTCGTATACGTGTGATTGTCCCGCCCGCGCTGGATGTGGGTCCCGTGCTTGCCCTGTTCGACGGCCGCGTAGTACTCGAGGAACGTCTGCATAGCTTCGACTTCACCCGTCGCGAACGATAGCGGCCGTCCTATCTCGACGGTCAGCATCTCCGCGAGTTCGGAGCGTTTGGCGTCGATTGTTGCTGTCCACTCGCTGATCAACTCGGCCCGGTCGCCGGCTCCCAGCGACTCCCACTCATCGGCGGCCGTGGCGGCCGCCGACACCGCCGTATTCACATCGCTTGCGGTGGCGTGTTCGAGTTCGAGAACCGGATCGCCGGTCGAGGGATCGAACACCGTCGACCCATCGCCTGCTGACGACCACTCCTCGCCATCGATCCAGTGCTGTCCTGTCACCACATCAGTTATCCGGCTAATTGCCTCTCTGTGGCGCTTGTGCATACCGCTCATACTGGTCAGTACCTGTCGCGTTTCGAGTATTTAAAACCGGCGCGAATCCGGTTATGACGACCTGATGGCTACCAGTCCAGAGTTACCAGTTAGGCCGTCATGAAATGAAGCGCATATAAATAACTTCAATCTTGACACGTCCACAGCCAGAGCAGTGTACTCGCTGATCGACGCAGTCGACAGCGAGTCCATTGCCGACGAGTTCGATATCGGCACCTTCAGCAAGACGCATGATT
>JBLGCM010000320.1:0-3137 GCA_047617345.1 Natronomonas sp.
GACCTGCACGCGACCCAGTGGGGTCGCATCTGCCCGTCCGAGACGCCGGAGGGGCCGAACTGTGGCCTGGTCAAGAACTTCGCGCAGGCGATGGAGCTGTCACAGAACGTCGAGGACGAACAGGAACTCAAACAGGAACTCGCGCAGATGGGAGTCGAGGGCATCCCAGGCATCGAGAGCGTCGAACAGCCCGCAGACGACTAACATGAGCCAGCAACAACGAGAAGCCAAAGTGTACGTCAACGGATCTCTGGTGGGGACACACCCCCAGCCGGAGCAACTCGCAGAGCAGATTCGCCAGGCACGGCGCCGCGGCGACATCAGCCAGATGGTCAACGTCTCGGTCGACGAGAGCACCGACGAAATCATCGTCAACGCTGACGCGGGACGGGCGCGCCGCCCGCTTTTGGTCGTCGAGAACGGCGAACCGCTGATCGACGACGAGGAAATCGAGGCGCTGGAGAACGGCGAGATCGAATTTCAGGATCTGGTCGACCGCGGACTGATCGATTTCATCGACGCCGAAGAGGAAGGCGACATTCTCGTCGGCGTCGATGAAGAAGAGCTGACCGAGAAACACACTCACCTGGAAATCGACCCACAGCTCATGTTCGGGATCGGTGCGGGGATGATCCCTTACCCCGAGCACAACGCCAGTCCACGGATTACGATGGGATCGGGGATGATCAAGCAGTCGCTCGGTCTTCCGTCGGCGAACTACCGGATCCGCCCGGACACCCGACAGCATCTCCTGCACTACCCGCAGCTGTCGATGGTCAAAACGCAGACCACCGAACAGATCGGGTACGACGACCGCCCCGCCGCGCAGAACTTCGTCGTCGCCGTGATGAGCTACGAGGGGTTCAACATCGAGGACGCCCTGGTCATGAACAAGGGCTCGGTCGAGCGTGCACTCGCCCGCTCGCATTTCTTCCGGACCTACGAGGGCGAGGAGCGACGCTACCCCGGCGGTCAGGAGGACCGCTTCGAGATCCCCGACGAGGAGGTCCGAGGCGCACGAGGCGAGGAAGCGTACACCCACCTCGACGAGGATGGCCTCGTCAACCCAGAGACCTACGTCGACGAGAACGCCGTCCTGCTCGGGAAGACCTCGCCGCCGCGCTTTCTCGAAGAACCGGACGACATGGGGGGCCTCTCCCCGCAGAAACGCCGGGAGACGAGCGTCACAATGCGGTCCGGCGAATCCGGCGTCGTAGATACGGTGACGCTGATGGAAAACGAGGACGGCTCGAAACTCTCGAAGGTTTCCGTCCGTGACGAACGGATTCCGGAACTGGGGGACAAGTTCGCGAGTCGACACGGCCAGAAGGGTGTCGTCGGCCACATCGCCCCGCAGGAAGACATGCCCTTCACCGAACAGGGTGTCGTCCCCGACCTAATCGTCAACCCGCACGCCCTGCCGTCGCGGATGACCGTCGGCCACATCCTGGAAATGATCGGCGGCAAAGTCGGTTCGCTCGAAGGTCGCCGTGTCGACGGCACTGCCTTTACCGGTGAGGACGAAGACGAACTCCGGGGCTCGCTGGAGGAGCACGGCTTCAATTCCAGCGGCAAGGAGACGATGTACTCCGGGATCACCGGCGAAAAAATCGAGGCGGAAATCTTCGTCGGCACGATTTTCTACCAGAAGCTGTACCACATGGTCTCGAACAAGATCCACGCCCGTTCGCGTGGCCCGGTGCAGGTGTTGACCCGTCAGCCGACGGAGGGTCGCGCCCGCGAGGGCGGCCTGCGTATCGGGGAGATGGAGCGGGACGTGTTCATCGGCCACGGCGCGGCGATGACGCTCAAAGAACGGCTGCTCGACGAGTCCGACCGCGAGTGGATCAACATCTGCGGCGAGTGTGGGATGGCCGCCGTCGAGAACGTCGAACAGCGCCGTGTCTACTGTCCGAACTGCGACGAGGAGACCAACGTCCACGAGGTGGAGATGTCGTACGCCTTCAAACTCCTCTTGGACGAGATGAAGGCACTCGGAATCGCACCGCGGATCGAACTGGAGGAAGCAGTATAGATGAGTTCTGGAAGACGGCCCAGTTCGCTTCACTCGCGGGCTGAGACTTCCAACCTCATGATTACCGGAGGCAAACTCACATGAGTCAACAAGCACCACAAGAGATCGGTCAGCTCACGTTCGGGCTGATGGACCCCGAGGAGTACCGCGAGATGAGCGCAACCAAGATCATCACAGCCGACACCTACGACGACGACGGCTTCCCCATCGACATGGGGCTGATGGATCCCCGACTCGGCGTGATCGATCCCGGCCTCGAATGCAAGACCTGCGGCAAACACTCCGGGTCGTGCAACGGCCACTTCGGCCACATCGAACTCGCCGCCCCAGTCATCCACGTCGGATTCTCGAAACTGATCCGGCGACTGCTCCGGGGTACCTGTCGGGAATGCGCGAAGATCTGTCTCACCGAAGACGAACAGCGGGAGTTTTCGGAGAATCTCGACCGCACCCGCGCACTGGGGCAGGATCTCAACGACGTCACGAAATCCGCGATCCGGCAGGCTCGAAAGAAAGATCGCTGTCCGCACTGCGGCGAACCGCAGTACGACATCCAACACGAGAAGCCGACGACCTACTACGAGGTTCAGCAGGTGCTCTCCTCGGAGTACTCCGACAAGATTGCGGCGGCGATGGAACCCGACGAGGATTCCGAACGGGTCACGCCGACGGAACTGGCCGAAGAGACCGATATCGACGCCGGCCGAATTCAAGAGATTCTCTCCGGGGACTTCCGCCCGCGCCAGGAGGACCGAAAGGCGATCGAGTCCGCGCTGGACGTCGACCTGACCGAAGAGGATATGAACAAACTGATGCCCAGCGACATCCGGGACTGGTTCGAGGCCATCCCCGACGAGGACATCGAGGTGCTGGGAATCAACTCGGACCGCTCCCGGCCCGAGTGGATGATCCTCACCGTCCTGCCGGTGCCGCCGGTCACCGCGCGACCGTCGATCACGTTGGATAACGGCCAGCGTTCCGAGGACGACCTCACGCACAAACTGGTCGACATCATCCGGATCAACCAGCGGTTCATGGAGAACCGCGAGGCCGGCGCGCCCCAGCTAATTATCGAGGACCTCTGGGAGCTGCTGCAGTACCA
>JBLGCM010000321.1:0-3125 GCA_047617345.1 Natronomonas sp.
TGAACGCGTCGAGATCCCCCCCGATCTGATCGCCCACGTCGAGGGGCGCTCGTCGCTTGGCCGTCTTGCGGTTGTGGTGCACGCGACTGCCGGCTTAGCGGACCCCGGATACAAGGGGCAGATCACGCTCGAACTCTCGAATCTCGGTGCCGCGCCGGTCGCGCTCGATCCGGACATGCGGATCTCTCAGCTGACCTTTACAGAACTCAAAAATCCGGCTGAGCGGCCCTACGGGAGCGAGCGCGGCTCGAAATACCAGAACCAGGAGGGTCCGCAGGCCTCACGGATCGGCGGTGATCGGGAGTTCGGCGGTGAGCAGTGATGAGATTTATCGAAGAACTCGTGGTCGAGGAGTTTCTGCCCACTTTCCGCTCGCTGCTGGCCGAGAAACTCCGCGAGCGCGGTTTCACCCAGAACGAAGTCGCCGACCAACTGGGAATCAGCCAGAGCGCCGTCTCGAAGTACGTCCACGGCGACGTGGCTCGCAACGACGCGCTCATGGAGACCGAGCAGGTCAGAGAGCTGGTCGATCGCCTCGCCGACGGCCTCGCGACCGGCGAGATGACGACCGCCGAGGCGTTGATCGAAGCCGAAGTCTGCATCCGGGGACTCGAACGCGGCGGCGTGCTCGCCGATCTGCACGCCGAGGCCGTCCCCGAAATCGAGGCCTACGACGGCGAATTTGCGATCCACGATCCCGACAGCAGGCTCCGCGAGGCCAACCGCGCCCGGGCGTCGGTCCGACGAGGACTGCGTATCCTCCAGAACACGCCGGGGTTCCCGCAGCGGATTCCCGCCGTCGGCTCGAATCTCGTCGAGTGTCTCCCCGAAGCGGGGACAATCGACGATGTCGTCGGGGTCCCGGGTCGCCTCCTCTCAGTTCGGGGACAGCTCACCGTCCCCGGCGAGCCGGAGTTCGGCGTCAGCCAGCACGTCGCGAGCGTGCTACTGGCCGCACGAACCGCGGGCAGCGGCCACCGCGCGACGCTCAACGTCAGCTACAGCGAGGAGTTGGTCGAGACACTCCGGACGAACGGCCACACCGCCGTAGAGTTCGATGCGGAGGCAGATATCGACGAGGCAATTTCTGCCGCACTGGCCGAACGGCCGAACGCAACCGTACTCTACCAGACCGGGGGCTACGGAATCGAACCGATCCTGTACGTCTTCGGCGAGGACGCGCCAACAGTCGCAACGACGATCCGAGCCCTCGATGAGTGACCTCGACTCGACACAGCAGTTCTACACTCGCTGGGCGGAGTTGTACGACCACGTCGCGACAGCGCCGGGCGTGACCTCCTGGCGCGAGCGCGTCGTCGAGATGCTCTCGCTGTCGCCCGGCGATACTGTCGTCGAAATGGGCTGTGGCACCGGGGCGAACTTTCCCCATCTTCGCGCTGCGGTCGGGCCGAACGGGGAGGTGGTCGGTATCGACCTCGTCGAGGCGATGCTCGCGGGTGCTCGAAACCGGATCGACCGCCGGGGGTGGCAGAACGTCCACGCGATCCGCGGCGACGCCACGCGGTCACCGATCGAACAGGTGGACGCCATCATCTCGACGTTTCTGATCGGGATGTTGCGAGATCCGAAGACGGCCGTCGAGGGGTGGCTGGATCATCTCAGGCCGGGTGGTCGGATCGCCGTCATGAACGCCGGCCGCAGTGATCGTGTCCTCGCGATGCCGCTCAATCTCCTCTTTCGGTTGTTCGTTCGGTTCTCCAGTCCCGGCGGTCGACTGACGCGTGCGTCCCCGGCCGCCGAACTGGAATCGCGGTGGCGGGTGGCCCGGGACACGCTCGAACGCGAGACAAGCGAGTTCAGAACGGAGACGACGGGGCTCGGATTCATCCGCAGCGCACGCGGTCAGATCCGCGAGTGAAACCTCCGTTCGCGCTCACGGGCTGTACGTTTCGGCGTGTTCCGGGCAGAACTCCGGCTCACGGAGTTGGGCGTCGATAACGCCGGGCTGGCGGTGCGGATTGGCGAGTCGACAGCCCGCAGACTCACAGAACGACTCGCCGGTCTCGAGATAGTGGACCGCCTGCAACACGTAGCCTTTCAGCGCGTCGGTCGTCCGCGGATCGTCTTCGACCAGGAAGTCACCGTCGACCTGCGATTCGAGCACTTCGCGCGGGGGCGTATCCCCCGAAACGAGCGCGTGTTTCTGTTGTTCCTTGTAGTAGGATTCCGGTTTTGCCGGCGCTTCGTACAGCCCCGGGACCGAGATCAGCGCCGGCTGGCCGAGAACGTTGACGCGTTTGTGCCATCGCCCGTCGTGGTCGCCCCACGTCCCGAGCACGCGACTCGTGAGAACGACGTGCAGGTGATCCAGTCCCCGCTCGCTTTCGGGGAGTCGCTCGCCGAGCAGTCGCTGTACGGCGAGTCCGTCGTAGATGACGCCGCCGACCTGTTCCGGCGAGTCGAGCGCCCGCTGCTCGTAGCGGACGATGCCGAGCATCGTGTTCCCCGTCTCGCGGTCGCACGGCGAGAGGACCCGTGTTCGGGCGAACTCCTCGGCCAGTTCGGCGTCGGTCTGCGTCGCTGTGAACCGCTCGCGTACGTCGACAGTCGCCTCGATACGATCACCGAGCCACGCCGCGATTCCGTCGGCATCTACAGCCGTCGGCGGCGCTCGATAGAGCGTTACCTGCTCGACCATACCTCGACTACGCGGCCCCGTCAGTGAAATGTTGGGATTTCAGACCTGGATCAGTTTCCCGCGGCGATGCGACAGCCACTCACTGCTCGGAGTCGGCCTCCGGCGTCGTCCCGTCGAGCAGTGATACCGCGAGTCTCTCGAAGGGGGTCGAGTACTGCATCAGTGAGGTCCCAACAATTGCCATGAGGAGAACGTATCCGACTGCGAAGGCGTTGATCGCCGTCGCGAGGTCCGGGGAGAGCGTCCCGGCGCTCGCTCCGGAGATAGCGAGCGCTGCGATGATGAGCGAGAACTCTCCGCGCGTAGTCATCCCGAGCGCGACTCGTGTGGACCGGCGGATATCGAGATCGAACGTCCGACCACCGAGAAAGCCGGTGACGAGTTTCGTCGGGGTCGTGACGAGCACTGTAACGCCGATCAGGACCGCGACCCCGGTGAACAAAAGCGGGTCGGTGACGAGGCCGAT
>JBLGCM010000322.1:0-3118 GCA_047617345.1 Natronomonas sp.
ACGAAGATGCTCTCGGTGAGCGCCCGCTCCTCGCGAAGTTCCTCCGTTTGATCGACTCGTTCGAGGGCTATCGTCGTGTGTTTCGCGAGTGTCCGGCTCAGATCGACGACGCTCTCGTCGAATTCGGCCTCCCGTGTGCCGCCGACGCCGATCATGCCGTAGCTGCCCAGCGGCAGCAATATCGCGTTTGTCAGCGAGTTCTCCGTCGAAACTGCCCGCGGCGTGTAACTCGTCGGCGCTCCCTCTCGAAAGATCTCGTACTCGTAACTTCCGGCCGAAAACGAGCCGACGAACCCCTCCTGTTCTGCCTCGTCAGTCGCATAGACGGGTTCCAGTCGCTTCCCCTCTGAATTATGAAACCAACACACGGCATAGGGGAGATCGAACACCGCCGTGATCGCCTCGACAGCAATCTTCGCTACCTCCTCGACCGTCTCGGCCTGCTGGATCCGCTCGGTTGCGTCTTGGAGGGTCTCGATCGCCCCCTGCCTGCGCGTCCGCTCGGTGTGGATGCTATCGAGCACCAGCTCGCGTTCGTGTCCGATACAGAGAACAGTCTGCGCTTCGCCGTGGCTTTCCGGAAGCGCCGAGAGCGAACACTCCAACAGGACTTCGCCCTCACCGTCTCCGAACGTTACATCGACCGCCGCACTGCCGGTGTCGAGCGCCCGCCGAACGGCGCTGTCGAACCGCCCGTCTTCTTCGACGATAAGCGCGGCCGCTGTCGCCCCGAGAAGCTCTTCCCGGCCCAGCCCGGTCATCTCCTGACATCTCCCGTTACAGTTCCGAACGACTCCGGTCCCGTCTACCACGAACACGGGTTCGTCGAGTCCGGCCAAACCGGGGGGAAGGGGCTCGACACCGTCGGAGTCCGCACTGTTTTCCATCCTCCGGAGGTTTGATAGCCATTCAAATATGTATTGCGCCAGCGGACGCGACCGAACTGAGTCGAGCTCCGGAAAACGAGCGAGGCCATGGGCCGGTTGTCGTTTCGGAGTCTGACAGCCGTCCCCTGAGAACGCATTTACCTGCTGATCCCCAACGTTCGTTCGATGGACGAATCTGCTCAGACGCGGACGCAATCGAACGTCTACACCGCCCCGCGCACGGACGTCTCTCAGAATCAGGGAGCGTTCCGGATTCATCTCAACTTTCCCGGGCGAGCGGTTCCGGATCACGACGACCACGGCTACGGGCCGTTGGCGACGGTCGTCGAGTCGTTCATGGATCCGGATACGCTGATTCGGATGCACCAGCATCGCAACGAGGAGATCATCTCGTGGGTTCCCGAGGGGGTGATGCGCCACGACGACCGGCAGGGGAACGAACTCGTTACCGATCCCGAGCATCTGATGGTGATGAACGCCGGCAGCGGCTTCTGGCACGCGGAGGAGACACTCGCAGACGACCCGCCGCTACGGATGCTACAGATATTCGTCCGCCCGCACAGCCTCGATCTGGAACCGGGAATTCAGCACGAACCGATTCCTGATGCCGCACCCAACGAGTGGCGCCACCTCTTCGGTCCCGAAGGCAGCGACGCCCCGCTGTTCGTCCGCAACGACGTCCACCTCTACGACTGCCAACTCGATACCGACGAGACCGTTACGCTTCCCTCCCGACCGAACTGGGACACCTACTGCTACGTCTTCGAGGGGGCGGTGAGAGTCGGTCACGAGCCAGTCGGGTTCACTGAGACCGCGCTCGTCACCGGCGACGACGCCGTCTCCGTCACCGCGAGCGAACCGTCGACGGTCGTCGCGTTTTCGATCAATCCGGCAGCACCGATCACCCGACAGGGAACGATTGGTCGATGAGGGCAAGCGCCGCCGCGCCATCGACAAATCCTCCTCGGACGACAGAAACGCCGAACTCAGACCCGACTCACAGAGCACAACGCGAATATACTCCTGTCCCGTACGAACGGCTATGATGGCAACGACACATGCGCTCGCGGGCATGGCGCTGGTCAGCCTGACAGGACTGGTCGCACCGGAGTATCTGCCCGCGGCTGTCTGTGCTGCGGCGGTCGGCGGGATCTTCCCCGATCTCGATCTCTTCGGCACCCACCGGCTGACGCTTCACTATCCAGTGTTGTACTCGTTCGGAACGGTCCCGCTCGTTGCCCTCGCCGTCTTGGCCCCGTCCGCCGGCACTGTCGTGTTGGCGGCGGTCGTCACCTCTGCGGCGCTGCACTCGGTGATGGACGCCTTCGGCGGCGGTCTCGAACTCAAGCCGTGGCAGGGGACCTCGGACAGGGCGGTGTACAGCCACTACCACCGCCGCTGGGTCCGGCCCCGTCGCTGGATTCGCTACGACGGCGCGCCCGAGGACGTGCTGCTCGCCGCGGTCCTCGCCGCACCGTTGCTCGTCATCTTCACCGGGAGAATACAGACGGCAGTCGCCGCTCTCCTCGGACTCTCGCTCGCGTACGGATTCGTCAGAAAACCGCTCGTCGCGGCGGCCGGGTGGCTCGTCGACACGCTCCCCGCCGACGTTGTCGAACGACTCCCCGGCCAGTTCACCGAGGACCTGAGTTGTTGACTGTTTCGTCGTCGGCGTGTTTGGTTGAACGTTGGGAGTGCCCGCGGTATTTCCCAGCGGCGTGCCCATCGTCTTACAGTCTCGATAATCAAACTCTACGAACGAGATCCACAAACCCTTCAATCCCGTTCGGAGACCACCATCTCCATCCCGTCTTCGGGGTGCAGCGTGAGCGTCGGCTGAAGCCGTAGCTGGGTGGGACCGACGTAGGAGAGTTCGTACTCCCGGGCAACAGTCGCGAGGATGATCTGCGCTTCCAATTTGGCGAGGTTCTTTCCGATGCAGTGACGCGGCCCGCCGCCGAAGGGGAAGTATGCGAACCGGTGGCGATCAGACCGGTCGGCTCCCTGCCAGCGTTCGGGCCGGAACTGTTCAGGATCGTCCCAGTGTGTCGGCGAGCGATGAACGGCCCACTGCGAGAGCATGATCATCGAGCCGGCGGGAATGTCGTACTCGAGCAGTTCGACGTCATCGATCGCGGTCCGGAAGAGAGTGTACACCGGCGGGTACAGCCGCATCGCTTCGTCGATCACCCACTCGACGTACTCGAATGACCGAACGTCGTCTATCGTCG
>JBLGCM010000323.1:0-3117 GCA_047617345.1 Natronomonas sp.
CGAGAGGCCGAAAAGCGGCCGGTGTGGTCCCCTTCTCGAAGCGTAAGCGTTGATCTGACTCGCGGCGGAGGTGGCATCTCCGTCCCGGGTCGTCGCGCGATTTGAAACCGACGAGTACAGGAGAGTTCACAACGAATCCCTCGCAAGCGAGATTACCCACACGCCACTCATGACACGCTCACTCCCGACAGGAGCAGACACGTTCGCCGGCGTCTACCCGGCGATGTGTACGCCATTCCACGACGACGGACGCATCGACTACGAAACACTCCGCGAAGACGCCCAGCGACTCGAAGCCGCCGGCGTCGACGGCCTCGTGCCGATGGGGTCGACCGGCGAATCCGCGACGGTTTCCCACGACGAACACATCGAAGTGATCGAAGCCGTCGTCGGCGCGGTCGATATCCCGGTGATCGGGGGCAGCGGCTCGAACAACACCCAGGAGGCGCTGGAACTTTCCCGGCGAGCGGCTGACGCCGGGGCTGACGCCCTGCTGCTCATTTCGCCGTACTACAACAAACCCGAACAGCGCGGGCTGATCGAGCATTACGAGACCATCGCCGACGCGGTTGATCTCCCGCAAATTGTCTACAACGTCCCCTCACGGACGGGCAAGAACATCGAGCCGGACACCGTCGCCGAACTCGCGACCCACGAGAACATCCAGGGATTCAAAGCCGCCGGCGGCGATCTGAACCAGGTCAGCGAAATCGTCGAGAAGACCCGCGAACAGGAGTTCGACGTGCTCTCGGGCAACGACGGCGAGACGCTGCCGATCCTCTCGGTCGGCGGCACCGGCTGTATCAGCGTCGCCGCCAACGTCGAACCCGAGCGGATGAGCGATCTGGTCTGGTCCGCACTCGACGGCGACTACGACCACGCACGCGAGCGCAACCACGACCTCGGGCCGCTGTTCCGAGCGCTGTTCTGGGAGACGAATCCGATCCCGGTCAAAGCCGCCATGGAGATCCGCGGTTACAGTTCCGGTTACCTCCGCCCGCCGCTGACCGAGATTACGCCGGAAAACCGGGACCGGCTCAAATCGCTGCTGGCCGAGTACGCGGCCGAGCCAGTCGAACCGCGGGGAGAGCAATGACGACGGTCGGGATCAACGGCATCGCCGGTCGGATGGGAACGGAAATTTACGAAACAGCGCGCGAGCGCGACGACGTGACGGTTCCCTTCGGCATCGACGTGAACGATACCGCACTGGATGTCCCGGTCTACGATCCCGGCGAGACTGCCGAGGCGCTGGCCGAACACGACCCCGATGTCGTGATCGATTTCACCGTCCCGGAAGCGACCGTGGCTCTCGCGCCGGCCTGCGCCGAGGCCGGCGTCGGACTCGTCATCGGAACGACCGGCTTCGAGGACGAGGGCCTCGCCGTACTCGACGAAACCAGTCAGGCGGTGCCGCTGCTGAGGGCGACGAACTTCGCCCGCGGCGTTCACGCCCTGCTCAGGACGCTCGGCCCCGCGCTCGATGCGCTGGAGGAGTACGATGTCGAGGTGATGGAAACGCATCACAACGGCAAGCGCGACGCGCCGAGCGGCACCGCGAAGACGATTCTCGAAGAAATCGCCGAGTACCGCGAGTTCGACACCGTGCCAGGTCGGGAGGGCATCCAACCCCGCGAAGAGAGCGAGGTCGGGATGCTGGTCCGTCGGGCCGGGGACATCCGCGGCGAACACGAAATTATCCTCGCCGGTAACGACGAAGTCCTCTCACTCTCCCACCGCGCGGAGGACAGGGGCGTGTTCGCCGCCGGCGCGCTCGATTCCGCCGTCTGGCTGGCCGGCAAAGAGTCTGGTCGGTACGAGTTCGGCGACGTGATCGACGGCTGACCCCGCCGACCCCGTTGGTTGTCGTGGTCGGTTCACCGGATTCGCCAGCAAGAAATCGGGGGCGGTGCCGTTCATTGTCAGTTCAGATATTTGTAGCCGAACCATTATTCACGCTCCCTCACTTGGGTAGATAATGATGAATACGGACGTCTCGGACGAGATTCGGGTTCTCCATGTCGACGATGAACCGGATTTTGCCGACGTGACTTCCGAGTTTCTTGAACGCAACGACGACCGGCTCACGATCGAGACAGCGACCGGTGTGAGTGACGGATTGGAGCGTCTCGATACCGACGAGTTCGACTGTATCGTTTCGGATTACGAGATGCCCGGTCGAAACGGAATCGAATTCTTAGAGTCCGTCCGACAGGGATACCCCGATCTGCCGTTCATATTGTTCACGGGCAAGGGCTCGGAAGCGGTCGCCAGCGAGGCAATCTCCGCCGGTGTGACCGACTATCTCCAGAAAGAAGGCGGGACTGACCAGTACACGGTGCTCGCGAACCGAATTGTGAACGCCGTCGAGCACGCCCGGTCACGTCAAATAGTCGAACGGAGCGAACAGCGCTTGCGCGACACCATCGACTCGCTCCCACATCTCTTGTACGTCGTCGATACCGACGGGACGTATCAGCTCGCAAATCAGACGCTCGCGGACTTTCACGACACGACGGTTGCGGGCATCGAGGGAAGCAATGTCGTTGACGTACTTCCCGACGCGCAGGCCGAGGTGTTCAAAGAGCGCGTCACCGCTGTCCTCGAAGACGGATCGATGAAGCAGTTCTCCGACATCGAGATACCCGACGAAAGCGGAGACAGCCATATCTTCAATCCCCGATTGCTCCCCTACGACTTCGGCGAGACCGACGGGGGGACGGTGCTCGGAATCGCGACGGATGTCACCGACCAGCGAGAGCGCGAACGCGAACTCGAGCGGAAAGAGCGGCGCTACCAGGCGATTTTCAACGACCCGAACATCTTCATCGGACTGCTCGACACCGACGGAACCGTGCTCGACATCAACCAGACCGCGATGGAGTACGTCGACGCCGCTCCCGAAGCCGTGACGGGCGAGCGCTTCCGGGAGACGCCGTGGTTCGACCACGACGAGGGCGTCCAGCGACGCATCGAGGACTGGATCGACCGTGCCGCAGGCGGCGAGTACGTCGAATTCGAGGCTGATATCGCCCAACAACACGGCGAGTCGTACGCGGTCGAAGGCGTCTTCAGGCCGGTCACCAGCGACGACGGCACTGTCGTCTCGCTGATCGT
>JBLGCM010000324.1:0-3105 GCA_047617345.1 Natronomonas sp.
TCGATGCCGGTGATGACCGTCCGGCTCCCCGAGACGGACGTAACCGTCGAGGACAGCGAACAGGCCGAAGCCATCGCGAGCGACGCACTCGCCGATGCGGGCTACAATGCCGAAATCGCGTCTGTGATCCGCCAGCTGACGGTCTGGGTGATCGAAGCGGAGACGGGCGACGGCGAACTGCTGATCTATCTCGACCCGGAGACCCAGCGGACGAGCATCATCGACTGACGATGGTCGAGAGTTGTCACTGATCCGCGAACGCGAGCCCGCTCATTCTTTGTAGGGGGGCGGTGTAGCTGTGGATATGACTGTCCTCGTCGCGTACGATGGGTCCGAACAGTCGGCGTTCGCACTGGAGATGGCGGTCGAGGCCTTCCCCGAGCAGACGCTTCGCCTAGTTCACGTGATCGAACCGTTCGCGGATCACACCGAGGCCGGGGGGTACAGCGCGACCCGCTACGAGCAGGAGTTCGAGCGCGCCGAGTCGATGCTACAGGAGGTCATCGACTCGCTGCCGGCGGATCGATCCGCCGAGCAGGTCGTTCGGTACGGCCGGCCGATCCACGAACTGCTCGCCGTCGCCGAAGACGAAGATATCGATCACATCGTGATGGGCAGTCACGGCCGCGACGGCGCGAAGCGGTTGCTGCTGGGGAGTGTCGCCGAGACCGTCGTCCGCCGGGCGTCGGCCCCGGTGACGGTCGTTCGACAGCGACCGGCCGGTAGCGAGTCGCCCACACGGGTTCTCGTGCCGTTCGACGGCTCTGAACCCGCCAAAGCCGCACTGGAGTACGCGGTAGATCGATACTCTGACGCCGAGATTACGGCCGTCTACGCGGTCTATCCGCCGCGGGACGTGACCGATACCGAAGAAAACGCACCGGGAGCACTCGAAAGCTGGGCCGACCATCTCGACGAACACACCGAAGCGGTGATCCACGCCGCCGAAGACCACGTCGACGACGGGATCAGAACCGACACCGTCGGCGGAGACCCCGCGCCCGCGATTGTCAGATACGCCGAGGAGCACGACGTCGATCACATCGTGATGGGCAGTCACGGCCGCGACGGCATCCAGCGACTCATCATGGGCAGTGTCGCGGAGACCGTCGTCCGCCGAGCCCCGACCACCGTGACGGTCGTTCGGGGCCCAGCGGGGTGATCAGGGGGACTGTGCGACCGCTCGTTTCTCGCGATCGCGGTTGGCCACGGTGAACTCCGCGAGCAGGGAGTTGAGATCGTCCGATTGGCTCGAGAGCCCTCGGATCGTCTGTGATACGGTCGTCACCGAGGAGGCCTGTTGCTGGGCCGCTGCGGCGACGTTCTCGGCTTCGGCGGTCGTCTCTTCGCTTACGCTCGCCACGTCGTCGATCATCCCGACGACCTCCTGAGTCGTCTGGGCCTGTTCGTCGGTCGCGTCGCTGATCTCCTGCATCGACCGGTTGACCGTCGTCACCTCGTCGACGATCTCCTCGAAATCGACCAGCGCCGCCTCGATCGTCCCGACGCTCTCCGAGACCTGTGCATCCATCTCGCGGACATCGGTGACAGTCCGCTCCGAGGTCTCCTGCACCGTGTCGATTCGCGTCGAGATCTCGCTGGCGTACTCGCGGGTCTCCTCGGCCAGCGATTTCACCTCGTCGGCGACGACGGCAAAGCCCTGTCCGGTCTGACCGGCCCGCGCCGCCTCGATGGAGGCGTTCAGCGCGAGCATGTTCGTCTCCTCGGCGATCTCCTCGATGAAGGAGACGATCTCGTCGATCTCACCGATCTGCTCGGCCAGTTCTTCGACGGCCTCGGCCGTCGCGTCGATTCCGCGTTCGAGCTCGTCCAACTCCTCCAGCGCGCCCTGTGCCGACTCCCGGCCGGATCGGCTCCGGTCGGCCGCACCCTGTGCGGTCGTCGCGGCGTCGTCGGCCGAGGCCGCAATCTCCTCGACCGTCGCCGACAGCGTGTTCATCTCCTCGGAGATGGCCTGCAGGTCTTCGGACTGACCGGCCGCCCCCGCGGAGATCTCCTGTACGGATCGAGACACCTCCGAGCTTGCCTCGTCGATTTCGGCCATGCTCCGCTCGGCGTCGTCGCTGGCTCCCGAAACCTCGGTTGCAAAGGACTGGACTTCTCGGATCGTCTCGGCGAGTGTCTCGACGAGTTGGTTGTAGTTGTCGACGAGTTCGGCGTGCTCGGCCTCGTCGATGTCAAGCGCCGAGCGGTCGATAGTCGCGGTCAGATCCCCGTTCTGCGCGCGGTCGGCGGCCTCGCCGAAGGCGGAGACGAGGTCGTTCAGGCGCTCAGAGCGGCGTTCGAGCTGGTCGGTCATCTCCTCCAGCTCGTCGGTGTGCGATTCGAGGTTCGCCGCCATCCGCGAGAGCGAGTCGCCGAACTCGCCGGGCACCTCCTCGTCGAGAACCGGGTCGTCGAACTGCTGGGCTGCGAGCGCGTCGGCTTGGGCCGAAACCGTCTGTAAGTACTCGTGCATCTCCCCGAACGACCGGATGAGTCCCCCGACTTCGTCGGTCTGGTCGCTCCCGGTCACCTCGATATCGAGATTTCCGTGCGCGATTTCCTCCGCAGTCGTTTCGAGGCGAGAGATCGGTTCGGTGAAATCCCTCCGAACGATCAGGATCGTGTTGAACATCGCGACGATCGCCCCCACGAAGAGCACACCGGCGAGCAGATACCACGCGATACCCGAGAGAACAAAGGGTGTCAGAAAGATGCTGACCGTGACCAGAAACTGGATCACCACGGCCGTGAGAACCTTTCGTTCGATCGATTCCGTGATCCCCAGTCGATCCATCATTCCCCACAAGAGGGACTCGTACCGGGTGCGGAGTCCCGAGGGCTCTTCGAGTGACATACGACGGTGTTCGAGATGCCGGGGTATTAAATCGACCCGTGTTCCCACCTCACGAAAAATGGGGTCCCAGGCCGGCGAGAGAACCGAATTTGACGAGGCGCAAGCGCTGGCGATTAACTCCGGGTCAGTTCGAGCAACGCACCGGTCGTCCCGCCCTGGGAGGTATCGACATCGCCGAGCAGATCGCCGACATCGCCCCGGAGCGTCTCGACAACCTGAGTCGGATCCTCGACGACCGCCTGGAC
>JBLGCM010000325.1:0-3090 GCA_047617345.1 Natronomonas sp.
CAGCACCTCCTCCAGGTCGGGTGCGCGTTCGACGAGGACGTCCAACACGTCCCCGACCGTCGCGTCCCCCGCTACCTCTACCGTGACGTGCCGTTGCCCCAACGTCTTCTCGACTGGGCCATACAGGTTACATTCGACTCTCATATTCCTGGTTTGGTCAATAGATGATGCACGGCAATATAAATGTGCACAGCGGTACGGCGCGCGCTGACCCACCGCGACGGTGCGGCCTCCGAATCGGTTTACTCGCCCGGATATGTCTCCCGGATGTACTCGTCGCCGTGCACCGCCTGCGTGGGCCCGGACTTGACGATGGAGCCGTTTTCGAGGCGGGAGATCCCGTCGGCGTGGTCAAGCGCGAAGACGACGTCGTCGAGACCACCGTCCACGCCGCGGAAAACACCATGTCGGTCAGCGAGTCCCTCGACGAACCCGCCTGACAGCCGACCCCCGTTTTTAGAACAGACCTCGAAAGAACCGCCTTCCGCTTGGCCGTTACCGGTTTTTCGCGGCCGTGCGATCGAGCACGCGTTCTGCTGCCGATTCGCCCGCAAGGGAACCGAAGACGACGTTCGGACCGACGGTACCGCCGCCGCCAGCGTACCCGATCCCCATGACGTGTGCGGTACTATTAGACGCGGCGTACAGCCCCGGAATCGGATCCTCGTCGAGGTCCACGACCTCCGCTTGTGGTGTCGTCACGAGCCCCCCTTTCGTCCCGAGCGAACCCGCGTGGACGTCGATCGCGTAAAAGGGCGGTTCGTCGAGCGGGCCGAGGTTCGGGTGGTCGGTCTCTCCGTCCCCGGTTCGCCGGTCGTGAGCGCTCTCCCCGCGATGGTACTCGGGATCGGCCCCCTCCCGGGCGTACTCGTTGAATCGGTCGACCTGTTCGCGGAGCCCCTCGGGGTCGATGCCTTTCTTCTCGGCGAGTTCTTCGAGCGTCTCTGCGGAGACGAGCCACTCGGGGTCGTCCTGGTCGGGCATCACTGTCAGCAGGGCGTACCGTTCCCGGGCGCTGTCGTCGAAGACGACGTACGCGGGCAGGTTCGCGTAGTCGTACTCGTGGGGATCGAACTCGCGGAAGGTCTTGCCGAGGTCGACGTAGTTGCCGGATTCGTTACAGAAGCGCTGGCCATCCTCGTTGACCATCATCGTGCCGGGGAGAGTCCGTTCAGCGAGCAGGATCCGGTACAGCGGCGATCCGTCCTCCCACTCCTCACCGGGGACGTGTCCCGCCGGACACCACCAGGCTTCGTTCATGTTCCCGAGTTTCGCGCCGACTTCCATCCCCATCTCGATGCCGTCGCCCTCGTTGTGGGGCGGACTCGTGGGCCGGCCAGGAAGTTCTCGCACATCTCCTCGTCCCACTCCATTCCGCCGGACGCGATGACGACGCTTTCGGCCCGGATGCAACGCTCGTCCCCGTCGACTGCCGCCACGATGCCGGCAACCTCGTCGCCGTCAGTTATCAACGCCTCGGCGGGCGCGTCGGTCTCGAACTCGACGCCGTGGTCGAGACAGGCCTCGTACAGGCCGGCGATGAGCGCGCGGCCGGTCCCGACGGTGTTGTTCGTCATCCGTTCGCTGAGTTCGGCCCAGTCGGCCACGACCGGGAACTTCGCCATGCCGCCGTGGTCCATCATCTCGCCGATGTTCGTCGGGATCGGGGTGTGAGGGTTTTCGCGGACGTTGTCGAGTTTCTCGCCGAGTCGGTTCCCGTCGTAGAGAGCGGGTTCGATCGTCTGCCCTTCGGGGTGGGCACCCTCCCAGTCGGGGTGATAATCCGGGTACCCCGCGAAGGTGAACTCGAGTGGCGTCTCCTCTTCCAGATAATCGATGACTTCGGGGCCTTCCTCGACGAACTGCGAGATCATCTCCCCGGAAACACGGTCGCCCGCTACCTTCTGAATGTACGTTTGCAACTTCTCGTCGTCCGTCTCCCCGCGCTCTTCGACGATGGGGCGGGTGTTGGGGATCCACAGAGCGCCGCCGGAAACCGCCGTCGTCCCGCCGAGGACGCTCGCCTTTTCGAGGACGAGCGTTTCGACATCAGTTTCGCTCGCGGTCAACGCAGCAGCGAGGCCGGCACCGCCCGACCCGACGACGACCGTATCCGTCACTCTGTCCCAGGAGACCGAGTCTACTGATCGCATACCTACACGGGAGGGCTGCCGAGATGTGACGATATGCAAAGAAGATAATATTGCCCCTACTCGGGAAGATGATACTATACACGTCGCACGCGTTATCTGTCGGTTGTAGCCGACAGAAGCCAACGGAGATCGGTTACTCGTGAATACTGTACGAAAAGTCGAGACCGAGGTCGACACACAGTGATATTCAGCTATCGAGCGCACGCCCATCGAAGGGATCGAGCGCCTCAACGAACCCGTCACCGGCGTGGACATCACCGCGACGAGGCGTTGCTCGAAGCGATCGAGGGCTCTACGCGGTCGACGATTTCGACGTTCCGTGGCCTGAGCCCGAGGACTTCCGGAAACCGCTGTCCCGGCCCAGCAGGAACTCGTGTCGGTCGGGGAGTTCGGTCGACAGTAGACTCTCTCCATTCCGACCAGCAGTCCAAAGAGCTAAATTCACCCCGACGAATGTTCGGACTATGCGGGTCTATGAACGTGTGATCTCGTCAGCGCGTCGTGTACAGGTCAGCAGTCTCGCCTCGGCTACGCTCGGAGGACGACGATCATGAGTCCCGCGGCGAGCGAGATGGACTTCGGCGTGATGCTGACGGCTGCGAGCAACGATTACGGCCTCGAGGAAGCGGAGATCCCGCCGGCTGCTCGCCGCCTGGCACAGACCGCGGAGGAAAGTGGCTTCGACGCGGTAGTCGCCGGGGACCACATCGTCTACCCCGAGGAGATCCCGACCGACTACGAGTACTCTCAGTCCGGCGAGCCGCCGTTCGACACGACGACGCCGATCTTCGACGTGTTCCAGCTCTTTTCCCATCTCGCCGCGATCACGGACGACGTGACGCTGGGGACGAACGTCTGCTCGGTTCCCAACCGCCACCCGATACATCTCGCGAAGAGCTGTCTAACGACCCATGCCCTCTCCGAGGGGCGATTCGAA
>JBLGCM010000326.1:0-3089 GCA_047617345.1 Natronomonas sp.
CTTCGTCAGCGCACCGACGTGGGCGTACTACCTGTTTCTGCTCTCCGGCGTTCCGGCGTACTTCGGCTTTTTCTGGTCGCTGGAGATAGCCAAAGCACAGCAGGCGGAGCGATAGAAGACGTAGATTTCGTTGTCGGACCGACGGCCTCGATTCTCGCAGTCGATCCCGACTCGTTACTCCGCGCGGTCGACATCGAGTTGATCCTGAATCTCCTCGATCCACTCCGAGTCTGCGAGTTCGTCCATCTGCTCGCGGAAATGCGTTTCGCAGACGCCGACGCGGATGCCGTCTTTCTCCACGACGACATCCGCTCCGTCCTCACAGTAGTGACACTCCATGTTCGGGCGTAGAGCCCCCGGCTAATTGAACCCTCCGAAGCCGGCGGTCCTTACAGTGTTGCTTCGACGGCCCGATACTGCTCTCTGTCCAGTCCGGCACTCCCGAGGCTCCTCTCGTGTGCGTCGCTCCCGCCGGTCACGAGGAGGTTCGCCTCCGCTGCCACCCGCTCGGCCGGTCCGCGGTCGACCGCGCGACCGTAGGGATACGGGATCTCAACCGCGTCGAGTTCGCTCGCCAGCGCAAGCGCCGCCGACGGATCGTCGTAACGGAACGGATGGGCGAGTCCAACGATCGAACAGGCCCCTCCGAGAACCCGCTTTCCGCGCTCGAAGGACGGTAGCTCGCGAGCCACGAAACACGGCCCGCCGTCGCCGATCAGTTCCTCGAAGGCCCCCCCGTAATCGTAGGGAGCGGAACTCTCCGCGATTGCACGGGCGATGTGAGGCCGGCCGACCCCCGGCGACAGATCGACGGACAACTCCGCACCGGTTCGATCCTCCACGCGGTCGATGATCGCTCTCGCCCGCTCGATCCGATTCGTCTGGAGTCGTTCCGTCAGCGTCTCCAACTGCGCGGTTCGCTCGGCGGCGTAGCCGAGCAGATCCAGTCGCTGATCGTCGGCTTCGACGCGGAGTTCGATTCCGTGGATCACCGTGATTCCGTTCCGCTCGACGACCGATGCGGTGAGATCGGGATGAAGCCTGTCGTGGTCGGTCACCGCAACGACCTCGACACCGGCCGCGCTCGCGGCCCCGGGAATCGTCTCTAACGTCAACTGCCCGTCCGAATTCGTCGTGTGTACGTGGAGATCGGCAACGACCATACGCCATCCTCGCTCTCGATACGTTTCACCGTTTGGCACTCGACGGCCGCGCCGACAGGCGTCTGGCGGACGGAAACCTCGCGAAAAACCGTGGTGATTATACGCATATTCCGACCTATAACTAATACCCATTATAAATAGTGAAGATTTATCCGTTGCCGTCGATTTCGGAGAGGTATGAGATTAGTTAGTGACGCGGAAGACTCGTTTGCCACACACACGTTCCCGTCGACGACGGAGGAGCTGATCGAGGAGTACGGCGAGATGGAACTCGAACTGCCAAACGGCGAGAACACGCTCGGCGATGTGCTCTCGCGGCTTCCGGAAACGGAGTACGAGGACGCCGAGGAAGCGCTTGCGGCCGCCTACGGCGTGTTGGGCGAGGAGGCTATCGGCCGGAAAGGCTACAGCGACCGCGACCCTCTCGCACCGGGCGAGCGCGAGACCGAACCGCTCTCGCTGTAACTGCCGGGTTATTTCAGAAACTCCGGTAGGTCGACAGCGTCGGTGCTGTCTCGGTCCGGCCGGTCGAGCGCCTCGGTGAGAGTTATCGCTTCGGGGAGCCCGCTTCGCCCTCCCATCGGCAAATCATCCGGTTCCAACGGAACCTCACCGACGACGAGTTCGTTCCAGGCGTTTTCCGTCTCCTCCTCGTCGATCTCTCTGCTCTCTTTTTTCCCTTCCTGAAAGGCCAATTCGACCATACTCGTGTTGTACGAGGAATCCATCTCCTCACGGATCGCATCGAGCTCGTCGGGATGGTACTCGGCCATCGTGGCAGCGACGCCGAGCGCGTACGCCCTGTCGACGGCCTCGTCGGGGTCGAGCGTCTCCCAGTCGGTGCCGTACTGCCGTTCGTATCGGTTCATCGGCGGTCGATCCTCGTCTTGTTTGTCATGGTTGTATCTTCTTTCCGGTGTGTACCCGCAAGCCCTGATCCGAGAAGGAAAGCTCTCGAATATCGCTGTCGATTGCGGTCCCCCGCATCTTGATGACCTGCACGCCGCGAGTCATCCCCGCCGAATCCAGGAAGTTGTGGAAGAAGACAACGCCGTGTGCGAGATAGTGCTCGTCGGAATAGGATGTCGGATCGGTCATCTCTGAGATCAACAGAATCGTCGCATCGGTCTGTTTCAGCGCCGACAGAAAACCGGTAATCTCGTCCGACATATCCTCGAAGAAATGCTGTAACAGCATCGTCGAGTCGATCACGGCGCGGTCGATATCGTTGGATTCGAGAAAGGCGATAAGTCGGTTCGTCAGTCCGCCGTCGGTCCCGAACTGTGTGATCGTCCGCTTGCCGGACTCGGTGACGAGGTTGAGAAACTGGACGCCGTCGGACTGGATTGCCCGGTCGAAGCCGAACTCGAAACTGGACATATCCTGGATGAGTTCCTCTTTGGTCTCGTGCATGGTGACGTACACGCAGTTTTCCCCTTCTTTCGCACCCTGTGTAATGAACTGCGAGCAAAACGTGGTCTTCCCGCTACCCGGCGGACCGCTGACGACGTACAGCCGATTACTCAACAGGCCCCCTTCGACGAGTCCGTCGAATCCGGGGACACCACTCGAAACACGCATACCTAAACAAACTCGGCTCGGCGTATAGATGTTTGCTCTCGTTTATTATGAATGACATTCGGTTCGTGGACCCGCTGTCAGCCGCCTCCGGAGCCGCGCAGTTGCGTGATCATCGAACCTGAGTGGTCGTCGCCACCACGGTCCGCGGCCGGAATCCGCCGAGAGTTCCGTCACGATGGTGTTCGCCTCGGTGCCGCCCGTCGGTGCGCTCAGCGGAACAGCCCGATCGTACAGCCGTGAGCGTTCGTGATCGCCGCGAAGCAACACGCGCGCATCGAGCGGATCACGCTTCCTGTGCGCGTTGTTCTCGAAATACCGCAGTTCGTCCCGAGGAGGCGTCTCCGC
>JBLGCM010000327.1:0-3073 GCA_047617345.1 Natronomonas sp.
TCGTGGTGCATGGCGATGATGATCGCTCCGGCGCCGAGGAAGAGCAGCGCTTTGAAGATGGCGTGTGTGGTCAGGTGGAAGACAGCGGCGATGTATCCGCCGCCGCCCAGCGCGAGCATCATGTAGCCGTACTGCGAGATGGTCGAGTACGCGAGCACCTGCTTGAGTTCCTGTTTGACCAGCGCCATCGTCGCGGCGAAGAAGGCGGTGAAGCCCCCGATCAACGCGATGATCGAGAGCGCCGTCGGCGAGAGCGCGTAGAAGCCGTACATCCGCGCGATCAGATAGACGCCGGCCGCGACCATCGTCGCCGCGTGGATCAGGGCTGAAACCGGGGTCGGGCCCTCCATCGCGTCGGGCAGCCACGTGTGAAGCGGGAACTGCGCGGACTTGCCGACTGCGCCGCCCAGCACGAGCAGTCCGATGACGGTGATCCACGCCCGCTCGCCGAATCCGAGGAAGGTGTTCATCTCGCCGGCGACCTCGTCGCCGCTGAGGGTGGCCTCGGCGATTTCGACGAACGATGCCTCGACGCCCGGAGCGAAGGAGGCGAACTGCGCCGTCCCGAAGGTTCCGAGGACGGCAACGACGCCGATCAGGAAGAAGTAGTCTCCGAAGCGGGTTACGAGAAAGGCCTTCTTCGCGGCGCTTGCCGGCCCCGGCTTGCGGTACCAGAACCCGATCAGCAGGTACGAACACAGTCCGACGAGCTCGAAGAAGACGAAAGACATCAGCAGGTTGTCGCTGATGACGAAGGCCATCATCGAGAAGGTGAACAGCGAGAGAGCGGCGTAATACCGCGGCAGATCGATCTCGCCCTCGGCGTTCATATAACCCAGCGAGAAGAGGTGAACGAGCAGCGAGATCAGCCCCACAATCGTGAGCATCAGCGCCGAGAGCGGGTCGATCAGGATGCCGAAGGTGAGCGTGACGCCCTCGCCGGAGACGCCCGCGACGAGGGTGTGCAGCGTCTCGTGACGCGGGGCCGCCCCGGTCGCGAGTTCGACGACCGTCGCCAGCGCAACGAGAAACGCCACGCCCGTCGCGGCGATTCCCGGGAACGCGCCTTTCAGCGGGAGATACCGGCCGAAGGCGACGATCAGCAGAAAGGTCACGAGCGGGAACAGCGCGGTCACTTCCGCGCCGCCGACGCCGGGCACGATGGGTACCGAGACGGTGCTCAGAACCGACGATGTGTGTATTCCCAGCATGTTACCACCTCATTGTAACCGCTTCTGTCACGTCGATACTGTCGAAGTTGCGGTTCAGCGCGAGGACGATTCCGATCCCGACGGCGACCTCCGCGGCCGCAATCGCGATCAAAAAGAGGACGAACATCTGACCGGTGATGTTGCCGTAGACGAAGGCGAAGGCGACGAGGTTGATGTTCGCAGCGTTGACCATCAACTCGATAGACATCAGAAAGACGAGCGCGTTCCGGCGAACCAGCACGCCGAAGAGACCGATAGCGAACACGCCCGCGGAGAGCAGGAGATACCAGCCCGGTTCGACGGCCATCTACCGCTCACCTCCGTCGTCCCGTTTGGCCAGCATCAACGCGCCGTCTAGGGCGGCGTCGAGCAAGATCGCGATCAACACGAGCGCGACGAGGAAATCCTCCGTATCGAGCTCGGCCAGTTCCGGCGCGCCGATGAAGGCGTAGCCCATGTCCTCGACGATGCTCAGCCCGCCGCCCTCGAAGCCCGCGACCGCCACGGTCGAGAAGTCGGTCGTGAGGACAAAGGCCGCGACGGCGACGAACAGCCCCAGCGGGATGAACCCGAGCAGCAGTCGCCGGTCGATATCGATCAGCCGCGGTCGCGTTGTCATGCGCCCACCTCCCTACTATCGGCGTCGTCCTGTTCGCGCGTGAGCATCACGCCGAAGGTAAGCAAGACGAGTACACCCCCGATGTACACGAGTACCTGGATCACGGCCAGAAACTCGGCGCTGAGCATGACGTAGTGGACTGCCACGCTCGATAGTGCTAACCCGAGTAACAACGCCGCGTGCCACACGTCGCGGACGAGAACGACACCCAGACTGCTCGCCAGCGTCACCAGCGCGAACAGCCCGAATGCGAGTTGCTCCAGTACCATTACGTTGAACGTCTACACGGCGTGCTTTTGAAAATTCCCCTTTTGTTTTCCAAACCGTTGATACGAACTCCCGCGCCCGGCCGAACACAGCGCCGGATCCGGTGTGTCCGACACATGTTCGGCCGATCGCCCGTCACTCGAACCGTGAGTGCTATGCTGATTGGCGCGTACTATCAGGTATGCACGACTTTCTGGTGGTCGGTGCCGGTCCCGCAGGCTCGCGCTTTGCCCGCCGCGCGGCCGAACGGGGCCACGACGCGGTCGCCTTCGAGCAGGGCGAGGTCGGCAAACCGCTGGCCTGCTCGGGCCACGTCAGCACGGACATCTGGTCGTTTGTCCCCGACGATGCGAGATCTCAGCTCAAGCAAAACGAGATCCGCGGCGCGCGCTTTCACACCGGCGGTCCCGGGAGCGAAGCTCATCGCTTCTACAAGCGGTCCCAGGTCTCGAACGTCATCGACCGCGTGGGACTCGACAAAACGCTCGCCACGGCCGCCCGCGAAGCGGGCGCGGACATCCGCGAAGACCACACTGTCGTCGACCTCGACGAGCGCCGCGACTGGGTCGAGATCCGCGTGCGAGGGCCCGACGGCGTCGAAACCCACCGCGGTCGGATGGTCGTCGGCTGTGACGGTCCCCAGTCCCGAGTCAGGGCTTCGGTCGGCCTCCCGGAACCCGATGAGCTACTCCACGGCGTGCTCGGCTTTCACGACGGGCCGGACCACGAGGATTTCGTCGACGTGCACCTCACTGTCCCGCGGTTTTTCGCGTGGCGGATCCCCCGCGGCGACGCTGGCGTCGAGTACGGGTTGGCGACGCCACCGAGTTCGGACGTGAGCGAGCGCTTCGAGGAGTTCGTTTCGGGTTACGGCGTCGAAACCGAGCGCCGCTGTTCCGGTCTGATCCCCATCGGTCCGCCGGAGCGAACCACCACCGGCCGCGTGTTCCTGCTCGGCGACGCCGCGGGACAGAAC
>JBLGCM010000328.1:0-3060 GCA_047617345.1 Natronomonas sp.
CGGCGACCGCTGGGCGGGAGACCGGATCCGTTAGCCGACCGACATCGCTTGGAGTTGCGCTTCGCGGCGGACCGTCCGACGCTGATCCGGGCAACCGCGACGCACATCGACCCACTTCCCGGGACGAATTCGGACTCGGTGACAACCGAATTCGGAGTCTGATATCCCCGCACACCCGCCGCTTTTATCCGCCGGCGCCGTACCGACGGGCATGGGACTGGACCTAAACGCGGAACAACTCGACCGTTACTCTCGACACATCATCATGGACGACATCGGACCAGAGGGACAGGCCGCACTGCTCGATAGTTCGGTGCTGGTCGTCGGCGCGGGTGGGCTGGGTGCCCCGGTGTTGCAGTATCTCGCCGCCGCCGGCGTCGGTCACCTCGGTATCGCCGACGACGACGTGGTCGAACTGAGCAATCTCCAGCGGCAGGTCATCCACGGCAACGACGACGTTGGGCGACCGAAAGTCGACAGCGCCGAGGAGTTCATCCACACGCTCAATCCGGACATCGCCGTCGACACCAACGAGATCCGAGTCACGCAGGACAACGCCGAATCGCTGATCGAGGGTTACGACGTAGTCGTCGACGCCTCCGACAACTTCCCGACCCGGTTCCTGCTCAACGACGCCTGCATGCTCGCCGGGAAGCCGCTCAGCCACGGCGCGGTCTACAAGTTCGAGGGGCAGGCGACGACGCTGACCGGGGGCCCGTGCTACCGGTGTCTGTTCCCCGAAGCGCCGCCGGAGGGAACGGTCCCGAACTGTGCGGAGGCGGGCGTGCTCGGCGTCCTTCCGGGTACTATCGGCGCGATTCAGGCAACGGAAGTCATCAAGCTGATTCTCGACGAGGGTGAGACGCTTGAGGGGCGGCTGCTCGCCTACGACGCGGGCGGGATGAGCTTCGATTTCATCCCGATTGCACCGAATCCCGAGTGTCCGGTCTGTGGAGAACAGCCACAGATCAGTTCCGTGACGGACGGCGAGTATGCCGGCGCGTGCACGCTCGGCGACTGACGCTCACTCGATCCGGGCGAGCCACGCCTGCGGGTCGTCGAACTCGGCGTCGGTCGGGAGCATCTCGGGCGATTCCCAGACTCGCCCTGCGGTTTCGATGTCTCGGGCCTGCACGACGGCATCGAAGAACTTCTTGCCGCGCTCGTACTGGCGTCGCTTGACGCTCAGCCCGAGCAGTCGTCGGATCAACTGTTCGACGGGACTTCGGCCCTGTCGGCGCTGGTCGAGTTTTCGGCGCAGATCCGCGTACTCGCCGTCGAAAGCCTCGTCCATGATGAGTTCCGCATAGCCCTCGACGGCGGTCATCGTCGTGTCGAGTTCGCCGAGATTGTCGCGGTCGATGGAGCCCGATGTGAGGTTCTCGACTGCCTTCATCATCGTCGATTCGAGATGGTCCGGGAGCCACGGCGCAGCCCCGAACTCGGCGGCGTGGGTCACCTCGTGGAAGGCGATCCAGCGGCGAAAGCGGTCGTATTCTACGTCGAGCGTGTCGGCGATTTTCGTGATGTTCGGGCGAACGAAATACAGTGCGTGTGCTTGTCCGTCAGCGAGCAGGAGGGGATCGTACTGTCCGAGGACGTGGTTCGAGAGAAACGAGAGGGCAAAGGCCATCGAACCGGTATTGATCACGCGAGCGAATCCCGGCATCACGTCGGCTTGCTGTTCGATGGGATCCATCACGCGCTCGAAGGTGCCGACGTTGGCATCGAGCCAGTGGTGGCGGTTCATCACTTCGACGCGGTCGGGCAGATCGAATTCGAGGGCCGTGACCTCGCGGACGAGATCGCGCGCGTCGGCCACGTCGTCGGCATAGCCCCGCCGTTCAGCGGCACTCATATCCAGATCGCCCGGATCCGTGTACGCGCGCGAGGCGTCTGTGACCGCCGCCCAGTCGACCGGCCCGTCACCCGACGCTCCGGTGACGGCCCGGACGCTGCGGTAGATGCTCATACAGGTCACGAACGGGGTGAGAGATATAGGCCTTTATACTACGCTGATTCCCCCGCGGTTTCGAGGACAGCATCGGACTCGTCGTCGCCGAGGAGATGTTTCACCGCGGCGGTGCCGACGATGAGGAAAATGAGCACACCCAGCAGCGCCAGCCCTTTTCCAGATCGCCCGTTTTCGTCTTCGACGCCGGCTTCTCCGTCGTTTCCCTGTTCGTCTTCCTCCCCTCTGCTGATGGCGCTAAAGGGGAGGTTCGCGGAGAACGATCCGTCTTCGACGTGGAGTTCGACGAGTGTGATGTCGACCATACGTTCGTTTCGTCGACCGCGCATTTACCCGTTGTGTCTGCACCAATAATTTAGGACCGCCCGGCGAGAGGTAGCCGTATGGAGACAGCACAGCGGGAGTTTCTCGACGCATTGCTCGACACGGCGAGCCCTTCGGGCTTTGAGTCAGCAGCCCAACGAGTCTGGATCGATTACGTCAGCGAGTACGCCGACGAGGTGCGAACCGACGACTACGGGAACGCAGTCGCGGTGCTAGAGGGAGCGGATCCCGCCGTTGCGCTCACCGGCCACGGCGACGAGATCGGATTCATGGTCCGGGATATCACCGACGACGGCTACATACAGATGACTCCCATCGGCGGGTCAGACAAGACGGTCACACAGGGTCAGCACGTCCGGATTCACGCCGATACCGGAGCCGTCTCGGGGGTGATCGGACAGACCGCGATCCACCTCCGCGACAGAGACAGCGAGGAGACCGCGGAGATCAGCGAACAGCACGTCGATATCGGCGCGGAAGACGGCGACGAAGCGGCGGAACTGGTCGAGCGCGGCGATCCGATCACCTTCGAGCAGACCGTCTCCGAACTGGAGAACAACCGTATCGCCGCCCGCGGGCTGGACAACCGCGTCGGAATCTGGGCCGCCGCCGAGGGAGTTCGCCGAGCCGCGGAGCTGGATCCGGCGGCGACGGTCTACGCCGTGAGCACGGTCCAAGAAGAGGTGGGCCTGCGCGGCGCGCAGATGGTCGGCTTCGATCTCGACCCGGACGCCGTGGTCGCTACCGACGTGACCCACGCGACC
>JBLGCM010000329.1:0-3058 GCA_047617345.1 Natronomonas sp.
GGGATCTCGGCGTGTTCGATGCTGTTTTCGAGCAGTTGCTCGATGGCCGTCGGGAGGGCGGGGTGGGCGACGACCCGGGGCGTGGGCTCGGAGTCGACGCTGATCTCGGTGTCGGGGAACTCCGCGGTGATCTGCCGGAGGGCGTGATCGATGGCGTCCGGCAGCGAGACTGTCGTCGTCTCCCCGCTCGAATCGACGATTTCGCGCATCCGCCGGGCGTTCTGTGCGGTTCTCTGGAGGGTCTCGCAGTGCTCGATGATCGCCTCGGCGTGTGAGCGGCTTTCGGGGTGGCCGGCGAGCGCCGTCGCGTGACCCAGGATAACGTTGAGATCGTTCCGCAGGTTGTGTCGGAGGACGCGGGCGATCACCTGATCGAGGAGATTTCGCTCGTGACGGCGGTCGACCAGCCGCATCGCCGTCTCGACGTTCGCCGCGAGGGTTTCGAGTAACCGTCGGTCGGTCTCTGTAAAGCTCTCCTGGCGCGTCGAGGCGGTCGAGAGCACACCGAACTCACCCAACGGCATCAGGATCTCCGATCCGATCGGTGTCTCGTCGTTGTGGACGGCCTCGTGGCCCGGAACGTCGGTGACGAGCTTTGTCTCGCCCCCCGTGAACGCCTGCCACGCGATGCTGTCGTCGTCCAGGAATGCGGGCATCTCCTCGAGCAGTTCGAGGGCAGCGTCGGTTGCGACGACGGGCTCGAGTTGATCCGTTCGCTCGTCGTACCGCCAGACCGCGGACAACGGCATGTCGAGGGCATTGAGCCGGTCGAGAACGGCCCGGGCGGCCTCCTCGTGGTCCTCCGCGCCGAGGATGCGGCGGGTGATCGACTGGATCGCTTCGAGGCCGCGCTCGCGGAGCGCGCGGTCCAGCGCGATTTCCGTGATGATCGCCAGTAGCTTCCCAACCTGGAAATCCGTCTCGTCGAACGCCCCCGGGCGTTCGGTCGCCAGCATCAACACGCCGTGCTCGCCCAGCGGCAGGAAGAAGGCGCTGCCGTGGGGCTCTCCGCAGGGGACGGACTGCTCGCAGTTCGAGAGGTCCTCGAACCAGCGCGGCCCGGTTCGGTAGACCTCCCAGGCGACGCTGTCCTCGTCGGTGTGCCGGGCCCAGTTCAGGGTTGCATCTCCGGACTCGACGGTGACGGCGGGAACGAGCGCCTCAGCCGTCCGGTCGTAGCGGTAGACTGCCGCGCGCGAGAGTTCGAGGAGTTCGCGGCCGGCGGTGAGGGCGTGTTCACAGATCGTCTCGGTGTCCGTGCTGCTGAGAATCGCCCGGCTCTCGTTGTAGAGCCACTCGAAGCGGCGCTGTCGGACCTTGTTATCGGTGATATCGACAAAGATACCGACGTATTCGTCGGACACGTCCGACTCGACAGGGACCGCCCGCAGCAGGAACTCCCGGACCCCGTCGGCCGCCTCTCTGCTGACCTCACGGGTGACCGCCTCGCCGTGGGATAACTGTTCGTCGATTCCTCTGGCTTCGGTCTGCTGTGTCTCGTTGTCGGGAACGATCAGGTCGTTGAGATTCGTCCCGATCACCTCCGTCTCTTCGTGGCCAAACACTCGCAGGAAGGCGTCGTTGGCGCGGCGGATAATCGGCTTTCCGCCCTCGTAGACGGCAGTGACGACTGGCTCCTGGATCGCATCGAAGATGGCCTCGAAGCGATCACGCTCCGCGCGGAGGAGTTCGACCTCCTGGGCGTTCCGGCAGGCGGCCGCCAGTCGTTCGTTGACCGAGTCGAGCGCCGCGGCGGTCGACTCGTCGAGTTCGCCGCCGGAGAGCAGTAACACGCCGTACTCTGGCAACTCGAACAGCCAGTACTCCGCGCCCGTCTCCGAGCGCTCGGAGAGCGGAAACGAATCGCGGTCCACGGCCGGTCGCTGTCTGCGGGTCGTCAGTCGCTGACGAGCACTCTCGACAACACCCGTCTCGGCGGTCGACGGCACGGCAGCGACAAGCTCGAACGACCCGTCGGCCGTCCGCTCGAGGACGCCGGCCCACACACAGTCGAGCTGGCCGACGTACGCCGAGAGCGCCTCCCGTGCGGTGTCAGCGAGGTGTTCGCGCTGGCGGATGGCGAGTGAAATTTTGTAGAGCGCCTCGGTCCGTGGCTGTTGACTTGTCATTTCGATGCTCTCCCGTTAGTAGACGCCACCCGCACACTGCGTAGCTGTCACGAGACGAATGTATCTCTCTGTATCTCTATTGAGGGGTGATTTAAAATTTGGCAACTGAGTCCCGACGAAGCGCTTACTGGACTTCGGAGCTCGTGCTGTCTATCGCCCGCGCCAGCGCGGCCTCCTCGCCCGTGCGGAGATACGTTCCGAGGTCCTGGACGGTTCGAACGAGTCGGTCGGCCTCCACCGGTTCGACATCGCCGTCGAGGGCGTCGATGCGCTTTTTCTGGGTCGTGACCCAGGAGAGCACCTCGTCGACGGGCCCCTCGCGGTTCTCGTAGACCCGCCGGAGATCCGTCAGATAGGCGTCGACGGCGGCCGTTGCGGCCAGGCCGCGTTCCGGGCGAACGGTGTCGGGAACCTCCCCGGGGGGCGGTCGCTCGCCGTCGGTGACAGCTCGGAGCAGCGAGAGGAAGTAGAGCTCTTCGTCGGTGCTCATTTCGAGCAGGCGGCCCAGCGTCCGCCCGACCCGCCGGAGTTCACAGGCGCCGACGTAACGCTCCGAGAGCGGTTGGAGTGTGCCGGCGTCGATGAATCCGACAGTGCGGACGTAGCCGCCGGCTTCCTCGGCCGCGCGCTCTGCGAGTTCTCTGGTCGGTGCCGTCTCGATGTCTGCCATCACTCCCGACAGATCTAACTCGGCCGTCCCGGCGGTGTGCGTGCGGCGGTCGTCGACGCCGACGCTTTTGAGCGAGCCACACTCCGGGCAGGCGATTTCGCCGGTCTCGTAGTACGACCACCGGGCCCCGCAGGCCGTACATTTCCGGTTGCCGCGGATCTCCATACCGGGTACTTGCCGGGCTGGATTGATATATCCGGCTCTCCGCGCCCTCGGGCATGTCAGCCCGCTGAGCGAAACGTTTTGATGTATCCAGTCG
>JBLGCM010000330.1:0-3050 GCA_047617345.1 Natronomonas sp.
GACACGGGACGAGCGACAGCCGGGTGGGACAGAAGAGAATGGACCACCGCCGGAGGAAGTCGGGCCCGATCCGGAAACGACGGGCGGCGAAACGCGTCGACAGCTGCTGAAAACCGGAGCGGGTCTCGGGATAGTCGGCGTCGTCGGCTACGCCTATCTGCGGTCACAGGAGGACGTTCTCGCGACCACGGACGGGTCGACGGTCGACGATGTCCCCGAACGTGCCGAGTTCGTCTTCAGTTGGACCGGCAGCGAACTCCAGACTGCGGAGGGGTTCGAGGCCGCCGTCGACGAGGAGTTGGGGGCGCTGACAATCGACGGCGCGGGCAACGCGGCCGAGCTGTTCGGGACAATCGAGTCCGCGACCGGCATCGATCCGCGGGAAACCGGGGAGGTGAGCGCGTTCGGAGAGGTCTCGACCGAATCGGGAACGTACGCCGGGCTCATCTTCGAGTCCGAGACGGACCCACAGACAGTGCGTGATCGGCTCGATGAGCGGGGACATCTGCTCGGCACGTCGGAGTACCGGGGGCGGGCGCTGTGGTCGGTCGGAAACGACCGGCTCACGTGGGATCTCGTGCTCAGCCATCTCGGCGGGAACCGATACGCGCTCGGCACGAACGCGGAACTCGAAGACGTCATTGACGTGCGCGCGGGAGACGGTCGACGGATCGGCGGCGCGGTAATCGACGGGCTCGACAGCACCGGAGACGGACTGCTTCGGGGGGGGTTCGTCGTTCCACCCGAAGCGTTCGCGGATCTCGACCTCTCGATCACGGCCCGTCTCGCCGATGGCATCGAGTACGGTTCCGCGGCGATTTCCGAGGACGGGGTGTTAACGGTCACGTTCGTCGCGCCGGACAGTTCGGCCGCCGAGGACCTGGATCAGACGCTGAACGCGCTCGATCAGCTCGATCTGAGCGACATCCTGGCCCAGATTGACGGGGACTCAGCGATTGTCGGCGTTATGCTGGCGATTCTCGACGACCTCGACACGGCAGTCGACGGTTCGGAAGTGCGGGTGACCATCGACGACGGGTTCCGGGTGCCGGCAATCACGCTCGCCACGCTGGTCGACGGAGCAGTTGTCACCTGAGTTCAACACCGCAGAAAAGTTCGGCTTCGAGTTACTGTTGCCAGTGTTCCGGGACCTGGACGGTGTATTTGCCGTCTTCCTGCAGGGCGATAATGGACTCTTCGCGGTCGAACAGCTCCATCAGGTTGAGTTCGTACTGGCCCGGTTCCAACACTTTGATCGACTCGAACTGCTGGTTGAGTTCGGCGCGAAGCTCCGAGAGGTCCGGCCGTTCGGTCTGCTCCGGCGAATCGGGCTCGGAGTCGGGCTCTGGCTGTGGCCCGGGAGTTGTCTCCTCCCAACCGGACTGCTCCGGGGCTGGCGGAAGTTCGTCCGGAGAGACCACTTCGCTCCGGGCGCTCGCTTGGGCGTCGTCTTCCGAGTTGGCCGTCTGCATCGACGCCGTCTCTGGACGGCTCTTGGTACTCGCCGAAACACCAGTCGCGGTTCGCGTCGATGGTGACGGGACCTCGGTCTGCTGTGTCGAGGTGCCGTCCTCGCCGTTCGCCGCGACTGAATCGGTCTCTCGCCCCGAACTCGGTGTCTCCGGCGTCGCCGCCCGTTCGGGTCCAGCAGCGGTCGATTCTCCGCCCGAACTCCCGACGAAATCCCGGACGGCTGTCGCCGCGTGGCCGACTTTCCGAGCGACCGAGGAATCCGGTTCTTCGACCGGTGGGGGATCCCCCGGTGTCGACTCCACAGCCTGTGCGTCCGGGAGAAACTGGAATTTCGTACCGCCACACTCCGGACAGCCCGACAGCATCTCTTTGGAGCCGTCGTCGAACCGCCGGCCGCAGTCTGTACACTGGTGTGGCATTGGCCTATTTCCGTGAAACGAGCGTCTGGATGATCGTCTCGTCTTTGTGAAGGGTCTCGATCTGGTTCGCCGGCCCGATTACCGTGAGTTTGTTCGTCGATTCCCGGCCCATCAGCCGATCGAGAAAGCTCGCGTCCGCCGTCTCCGAACGAGGATACGTCTCGATTTCGATGCCGTCGAACTCGTCGGGGCTGATCTCGGTCATCGTGACTTCGATCAATCGCGACTCCTCGTCGGGCGAGAGGCCCTCTTCGAGGATGACGATGTTTCCGTCGCGGACGCCGTCCAAGATGAGCCGGATTTTCTCCATGCTGGCCAATCCGTCCATCCGCGCCGCGCTGATAAGATCGATCTGAACGCCCTCGCCGTCGGGTTGTGGTGTCGTCGACATGATATTACCCAAAGTACTCCGCGATTTTGTCGTACACTTCGTCCATGTTGTCGCCTTCGAGTGCCGACAGCGGAATCGTCTCGTGTTGCGGGAAGGCGTTTCTGATACGCTGGACGCTCGAGTCTTCCAGGTCGATTTTGTTCGCGAGGATCAACACCGGCAGATCCTGGCTCTCGATGATCCCGATCAGCATCGTGTTGACCTGCGTGAACGGATCTGTCGTCGAATCGAGGACGTAGATCACGCCGTCGACGTCTTCCCGAAGCCAGTGCATGGCCTCGGCGACACCCTCCGTCGCTTCGCGGGAACGGCGGACGGCGTCGTCTTTCTCCATGTCGTGTTCGAGGAACTCGGTGTAATCGACCTTGGTCGCGACGCCCGGCGTGTCGACCACGTCGATGGTGACGGTCTTGCCGTCGCGCTCGATTTCGACGTTTTCCTTCCTGCGTGCGCGTCGCGTCTCGTGTGGAACATGGCTCTCCGGACCGACCGCGTCGCCGTGCTCTGTCCAGTCCCGTGCGATACGGTTCGCGAGCGTCGTCTTCCCCGCGTTCGGCGGGCCGTAGATTCCGATTCGCTTGGGCTCCTCGTCGGAGAACAACGTTGCGATACTTGATCTGAGGCTTGTTAGCAATCCCATCCTTTCCTCCTGACCCCGCAAGTGGGGCTTGACTCAACAACCCGACGCTACTTACTTAAGAGTATGTCAGACATACGTCAAACTGATATCACGAATTTGAACGAATCGCCGGACGGAAACGGGGTAG
>JBLGCM010000331.1:0-3047 GCA_047617345.1 Natronomonas sp.
GAGTACATGGCGACCAGCACCTCCTTCTTGTCCTTCGTGAGCTCGACGTCCTTGAGTTCCTCCATGAGATCGGCGTACTCGCGGCGGAGATAGCGCCCGAGGATGGACATTTTGCGACTTGAGGCCATCGCGGCCAGCGTCGTCATCGCCGTCCCGTCCTTCATATGCCGGACTGTCAGCACCGGCCGGCCCTTGCCGTTGATCTCCCGCGTGTTCCGGTCGAAGTCCGACACCGTCTTGAGGTCGACGGTGAACGACCCGTCGCTACGCCGGAACTCGACGCTGCCGGGCGCGAGGAACAGCTTCGCGGTCTTGAACGACTCGTCGGTGACGCGGCCCCCGACGCGGGCGCGCTCCTTGACCGTCGTTTCGGTGCCGTTGATGACTGCCTTGAACAGGACCGTCCCGAACTTCTCGATCTTCTCGTCGCCGGCCTCGATGGCTGCGACGAGCCGTTTTCCCTTATGCTCGAAGGCGATCGTCACCGTCGAGTCGAAGAAATCGCCCAGGTCGGGCGGGACTTGCCCGATGGCGATGTCGAAAATCGAATCCAGCGGGATCGTCAGCTTGTCGTCCTCGCTCGCGGCCAGTACCAGCCGCTTTTGCGAGAGGACGATCCGACCCTTGATGGGGTCGCCCCGACCGGCCACTTCGGAGTTGAATTTGCCGACGAAATCCGCGATCACTGATTCCGACATTCGTCCGTTATCCGATGTACATCAGCACCGATATTGAGCGTTTCGCGCGAGTATCAGCAGCAAAAATCGGACTCACACGAGAGAACGCGCTCTAGCGGCGTCAGCTATCGAGGTTTCGAGCGATGTCTGACAGCGAGGAGTCCGGTCCACCGGTCGCTGTATAGACGACGCGCTTGCCCGGCGTTCGGAGACCGTACTCGGTTCCGTCGGTGACCACGTCGAGATGTGCTGAGCCGCCGAGCGAGACATCGCCGCCGGCGACCCACTCTGCGAGGCGGTTCGTCCCAGATCGTTCGCGGGCCAGTCGGCGGTTATCGGCGACGTGTGAGATCACCGGCTCGCCGTCGAGATTCGTCTCGACGACGGCGTGGTACCGGTCGCCGTCCAGCGCGAGGCGGACGGTGTCGCTGTCGTCGAAATCCAGCTCTTCCGGGAGCACGACCCGTGGTCGGTCGGTTCGGCCGACCGACTCGACGGGAACGCGATGCGTCTCGACGGTTTCGTGGTCACTGGGAACGCGGTCCGCCACGTTACTTACTCGTCGTCGTCGCCGAGGAGTTCGGCCACGTCGTCGCTGCCGCGAGCCGTGATCTTCGCGTTGATCTGGCGCGTGTCGTCGCTGACCTCGCGGCCGCGGACGGTGATGCGCTTGCGCTCGCCGTCGGTGGTCGGCTTGAAGCCGACGCCGCCGTCGGACATGATCTCCTTCGTCGCGACGCCGCGAACGTCGGGTCGCATCGGTCGGCCGGAGGTGTCCGAGCCGCCGGTCAGTTCCAGCGTGTAGCCATCGAGGCCAACAGCGCCGCCGTCGACCTCGTCGCCGAGTTCGCGGCCGATGAAGCGGTTCGCGTCCTGTCCGTCAACGTCAATCTGGTAGGTGTGGCCGTCCTCCGGATCGGAGACGGCGACCGTGAATTCTGCCATACCTGTTCTCAATCAACCGCGCTTCAAAAACGCGTCGAACCGTCCCGCTCGCCGGAGTCGTACCGACGGTCACACGCTCGAGGGTAGGTCGGTAACGTCCTCGGAGACGATCATGCCACGCCGCTCATCGCCGTCGGCTCGGACCGGCAGCGCGTACATCCGATACCGTCTGCCTTCGTACTCCTGTATCCAGATCTGCTTTTGTCCGTCCAGCGCGGCACGGTATTTGGGCTCCTGTACCTCGACGGCCTCCGGCGGAAACACCTCATCGAGAGTTTTCCCCTCCACGTCCCCCGGCGCGAGGCCGAGCACGCTCAGCCCCTCCCCGCGAGCGACGAGATATCGGAAGTCCTCGTCGAACAGGAAGACGCCGCCGTCGGGGAAGTTCTTCAGCAGAGTCTTTTACCGCTGCTCCGACTGCCGGAGGTTTCGTTCGAGCTGCTCCCGTTCGATGGCGTCTGTGAGGATGTTGGCGACGCCTCTGACGAACGTGATGTCGTCTTGGGCGAAGCTCCGCCGCTCACTCGTATGCGTCCCGAGCATGCCCCACGGCTCCGCAGGCGTCCCGATGATGACGCTGATACCGCTCACGACACCGTGGTCCAGCAACAGTGGCGGTCCGCTGAACCGCGATTCTGTACGGAGGTCCTCGACGACGACTGGTTCCTCCGTTTGGAGTGTATACCCCGCCTGTGACTCTTCGCCAGCCCCGACGGCTGCCTCGCCGACCAGCCCCGGCTGCCAGCCAGTGCCGGCTCGCAACAGCAGGTCGCCGTTCGCTGGCCGATACTCCAGCACCTTGCTGTACTCCGTATCGAGGCCCTTGGAAACTGATTCGACTGCCCGCTCGAACAACGAGCCGAGATCACACCCCCTCAGCGCGTATTGGCCAAGGTCTGCCACGGCCGCTTGCTGTCGTACCCGGGTCTGGAGTCCCTCCTCCGCGCGGTGCTGCGCGACGAGGTTCTCGATCCGGTTCGCAAGCAGCGTGTATCGCTCTGTCCCGCCCCGCTTCTGGAGGTAATCGCTCACACCCGCTGAAACCGCTTCACTAGCTATCTCTTCGCTCCCTTTCCCAGTGAACAGAACGAACGGGATATCTGGATACGTCGCCCGGACGGCTTTGAGGAATTCGATGCCGTTCATCTCCGGCATGTCGTAGTCGGAGACAACGCAGTCGAACGCAGCTTCGGCGAGTCGGTCGAGCCCCTCGCTGGCACTGGTCGCCGTCTCGACGGTGAGTCTGTCGTCCTCGTGCTGGAGGAATTCGGCGGTTGTCTCAGCGAGTCCCGGTTCATCGTCAACGTGTAACACCGCGATCCGGGAGCTGTCGGCCCCTTCCATGCCACTCCCTAACAGGATGGGGTATGTTGTTCTTGTGGTACACTGTTCGGTCAACCACGCTAAATCAGGGTCTCAGGGCCT
>JBLGCM010000332.1:0-3023 GCA_047617345.1 Natronomonas sp.
GCCGCCGCGGCGTCCATCGACACCTGCTGGCGGATCAGCGAGACGATCAGTCGCTCGAAAGTGTCCTCGGCAGGATCGAGTTCGAGCGAGCCGAACTCCCGGATATAGGGTTCGAGCGCCGGATCGGTCCGGAGGTGATCGAGTACCTGTGAGTCCATCGGTCGGAGACAGGGTCGCGACCGGCTTGAACGGCACGGCTTCGGAGACAACCACCAGCCACTTATCGGCCGCCGACCGAGAGTCGATATGCGCATCGCCGATTCGGAGCAGGTCGAGGGCGGTCGCGAGCGGCTGACGCTCGTGCCCGAGAGCCTCGACGACCTCTGGCATCTCTCACACGTCATCGAGCCGGGTGATACCGTCTCGGGCGACACCACCCGCCGGATCCAGCGGAATGATGAGCAACTCCGGGACACCGGCGGCGAGCGGGAGCACATCTGGGCCGCAATCGCCGTCGAGGACGTCGAGTTCGCCCGGTTCGCCAATCGCCTGCGGGTCGGCGGCGAAATCGTCGACTGCTCGCGGGAAGACCAACTCGGGCACCACCACACGCTGAACGTCGAGGAACACACCGAACTCGACGTGACCAAGCGGTGGAAGCCCGACCAGCGCGACCGCATCGAAGAGGCCGTCGAAGCGACCGACAACCCCGACATCGCCATCGCCACCGTCGAAGAGGGGCAGGCCTACGTCCACACGGTCGCTCAGTACGGCACCGAAGAGCGGGCATCGATCACCGCCCCGACGGGCAAAGGCGAGTACGCCCGACCGCGCTCGGAACTGTTCCAGGAGCTGACCGACATCCTCAAGCGACAGGACGTCGAGGCGATCATCCTCGCCGGCCCGGGCTTCACCAAACAGGACGCGCTGGCGTATATCGAGGAGAACAGCCAGGATCTGACCGACCGGATCACGACCGTCGATACGTCGAGCGTCGGCGACCGCGGCGTCCACGAGGTACTCAAACGCGGTGCCGTCGAGGACGTCCAGAAAGAGACCCGCATCGCCGAGGAGTCGGATTACATCGACGAGCTGATGAACCGGATCGCCGACGGCTCGAAGGCCGCCTACGGCCCCGAAGAAGTCGAGAAAGCGGCCGAGTACGGCGCAATCGAGCAGTTGCTCGTGCTGGACAGCGACCTGCGCGAACAGCGTGCGGGGGAGGGAGACTGGGATATCGACGTCGATCACGTCATCGAGACGACCGAACAGAAAGGCGGGGACGTGACGGTGTTTTCCAGCGAGTTCGACCCCGGCCAACAGCTCTCGAATCTCGGCGGGATCGCCGCGCTGCTCCGATACCGGTTAGAGTGACGACTCGCTCGCGCCAGAACCGGCGAGTTCAGGCCTCATCGAATATCGTTTCCAGATCTGCCACGAGTGCGTCGCAGGCGTCGTGAGCGGCGGCTCTGTCTGCGCGGGGATCGTACAGCCGACCGGTGATCTCCGTCATCGTCACCCACACCGGACGATAAAGCTACCGTGGCGATACCATCCTCCGGACGGTGACGAACGATCCAACCGACAGACACGTCCGGAAAGCGATATTCCTAAGCCTGTCCCCCGTTGAGGGCGTAGCGATGAGCGAGGAGACCGACTCACAATCCCGCCCTCCGCTCGACCGCGGCCGAGAGAAGCTCTCCCGGGCCGGCGATTACCTCACCCGGAACCGGATCCGGGTCGCCCTGGTTCTCGTCGTCCTGTTGTCCGTCGGCGTTATCGCCGTCGGAGCGACGGGCGACGGCCTCTCGACCGCCTCGGCCGAGGCAGCACCAGAGGCCCCGCCCGCCGATAACATCACCGTCATCACCGAGTCCGGCCGCGCCGGGACGCTGATCGCGTACGACACCGATGGGTCGGTCCTCTATCACGCAGACGAACGCACCAAGTACTTCGATGTCGATCAGGTCGAGAACACCTCGGCGACCGTCGAGTACACCGCGACGGACACGATCCACACGAGCGGCCCGTACTGTGATTCCCCGCCGTGTGCCCGCAACGTCATCGAGCGGACGAATCTCACGACCGGAGAGACCGAGGTCATCGTCGAGCGGTACAACCACCAAGAGACCGCCGGCGAGTGGCACGACCACGTCCGCGTCAACGAGACCCGCGTCCTCATCGGCGACATCCTCCACGACCGGGTCTACATGCTGAACACCGAGACGGGGATCATCGAGTGGGAGTGGGACGCCCAGAGCGAGTACGACCCCGCCGAATCCGGCGGCTCGTTCCGTCGGGACTGGACGCATCTCAACGACGTGTCGCTGCTGGAGGACGGCCGGGTCATGGCCAGCCTCCGCAACCACGACCGCGTCGTCTTCATCGATCCCGAAACCGGCGTCCAGGAGGACTGGACGCTGGGTGAGGAGAACAACTACGACATCCTCTACGAACAGCACAACCCCGACTACATCCCTGAGGAACAGGGCGGGCCCGCGGTCGTTGTCGCTGACTCGGAGAACAACCGCATCAAGGAGTTCCAGCGCGAGGACGGCGAGTGGGTCCAGCGTTGGACGTGGACCGATCAGCAGACCCAGTGGCCCCGCGACGCCGACCGCCTCCCCGACGGCGACACACTCATCACCGACACCCACGGCAACCGCGTGATGGAGGTCGACGGGAGCGGAAACATCGTCTGGGAAGTCGCCTCGACGCTGCCCTACGAGGCCGAACGGCTCGGGACCGGCCCCGAGAGCGAGGGCGGCGAGAGCGCCGAGCGCCTCGGACTCGAAAGCCGGACCGACCGCGGTGACGGCGGCGACAGCGGTGGCAGTTTCGATCCGGCAACCGAGGCCGGCCAGTTCCTCGAAGATCTGCTCCCCCACCGGATCGTCAACGGCATCTACTTCGCGATGCCCGTCTGGTTCGGCGCGCCGCAGTTCGCGGCCGCCGGCTTCGGTCTGCTTGCCGGCCTCGGCTGGTTCGGCGCCGAGCTCCGCTGGCAACTCCGGGACCGCGGCGTGCGGTTCCGGCTGCCAGTGTATCGGAAAGACTGACTCCCCCCAGCCTCGAACTCGCTG
>JBLGCM010000333.1:0-3012 GCA_047617345.1 Natronomonas sp.
ATATCGGTCTAATATGAGACGGCGGACCCTCGTGAAGACGACAGCTGTCTTTGCGACAGCAGCGATACCGACCGTAACGGGGTGTGCTGATTCCGAGAGCAGCCCCGGTAGCGGGGATACGGACAGTGATTCCGGAGGGTGCGACACGCCGGACGGTGAGCTGACGACTGCATTCCCGGAGAGTGACGCGTACGAGCAGCTGTCGTCGGCATCCGTACCACAGGATGGGGATGTCGAGCCCGGCGGCGACGCTGAAGCGTACGCGACGGCGAGTTACATGGACTCCGAGGATCGGTTTTTCGCGTTCGGCATCTATCAGTACCCGGATGCCGATACCGCGACCGAACGGTCCGAGGGCAGAACCGAGACGTTTTTCGAGCGCAACCAAGGAGCGGATTCGACGGTCGGCTACATAACCGTGGACGCGTACGTGTACGTCGGGGTCGGTCCCGACGACAGTTCGCTCGTGGATTTCATGCAGAGGGCTGCACCGTTGAGTGACTGTGTCGAGGATCGTATCGAGTATCTGTAACGGGGCGAACAGTATCTGATCCGGTTGAGACCGGAGACGTCCCGGGACAAATCGCGGCTGCTGGACGACCTCGACTCCGGTGGTTCCGTCGGCTGAAGTGGTCCTTTCCCGGCCGGCATCGACAGGAGGCGCAACGCCCCAGGAGTGAGAGGGGGTTGCTCGCGTGCGGGCCTGGTTCGGTACAATTATCCCCGCGCTAGCCCACGTGTGGACCATGACAGCACCCGTTAGCGACCAACTCCCGGCCGAGGACCTCCGGGAGGAGGGACAGCGGAAAATGGAGTGGGCCCGCCAGCACATGCCGATTCTCGACTCCCTGCGCGAGGATTTTGAGGCGGATCAGCCCTTCGCGGGCGAACGCATCGGCCTGGCGATGCACGTCGAAGCGAAGACGGCGATTCTCGCAGAGACCCTCGCCGCTGGCGGCGCGGAAGTCGCAATCACCGGCTGTAATCCACTCTCGACACACGACGATGTGAGCGTCGCACTCGATGCCGTCGACGGTGTGACCTCCTACGCAAGACGCGGCGTCAACGACGAGGAGTACTACGAGGCGATCGAGGCGGTTATCGGCCACAAGCCGACGATCACCGTCGACGACGGCGGCGACTTGGTCTTCGCGATTCACGAAGAGTACCCGGAACTGATCGACACCATCCTCGGTGGCTGTGAGGAGACCACGACAGGCGTCCACCGACTGCGCGCGATGGCCGACGACGGCGCGCTGGAGTATCCCATGTTCGCGGTCAACGATACGCCGATGAAACGGCTGTTCGACAACGTCCACGGCACCGGCGAGTCCGCGCTGGCCTCGATTGCGATGACGACGAACCTCGCGTGGGCCGGCAAAGACGTCGTCGTCGCCGGATTTGGCTACTGCGGGAAGGGCGTCGCGCGGAAGGCCTCCGGCCAGAACGCCAACGTCATCGTCACCGAGATCGACCCGCGGCGCGCGCTCGAAGCCCACATGGAGGGCTACGACGTGATGCCGATGGCGGAGGCCGCAGCGGAGGGCGACGTGTTCGTCACGACGACGGGCAACCGCGACATCATTGTCGACGAGCACTTCGACGCGATGCACGACGGCGTCGTGCTCGCCAACGCCGGCCACTTCGACGTCGAAATCGATCTCGACGCCCTGGAGTCGACGGCCGTCGACAGCTACGAGGCCCGCGAGGGAATGCGGGCTTACGAGATGGACGACGGCCGTCGGATTCACGTCCTCGCCGAGGGTCGACTGGTCAACCTCGCGACACCGATCTCGCTTGGCCACCCAGTCGAGGTAATGGATCAGAGCTTCGGGATTCAGGCGGTCTGTGTCCGCGAGATAATCGAAAATGGCGGAGCGTACGAGGCGGGTGTCCACGAGGTGCCCGACGACCTCGACCGCGAGGTCGCGGAGATCAAACTCGCCGCCGAGGACGTGGCCATCGACGACCTCACCGACGAACAAGCGGAGTACATGAACAGCTGGCAGCACGGAACGTAAGCCGACACTCGCTAGCCGCAGGCTGCCGGGTATTTTAGTGGGTCCGGCGCGGAAAGAGAAGTATGACACTCACGCTGTACCGACTGGAGGGTTGTCCGTTCTGCGAACTCGTCGTCGACAAACTGAACGATCTGGACCTGGAGTTCGAGAGCGTCTGGGTCGAGGGGCTACACTCCCGACGAAACGAGGTCAAGAAAGTCTCCGGCCAGCGGGTCGTGCCCGTACTGATCGACGAGAACCACGGCGTGACGATGGCCGAGTCCGACCGGATCAACGAGTATCTCGAAACAACCTACGCGTAGTCGCGCGACATCCGGTCAGTTATCGAGCGCGTCGTCGATCTCCTCGTCGCTGAGGCCATGCGGATCGAGACCCGGATCCTCGACGCTCGGCGCGCCGATAGCGAGGACAGTCCCACCGTCTTCGCTGGTACAGCGGTGGCCGTGTCCGATCATCGGCGAGGCGACCCACGCTGTCCCCGCATCGGCTTCGACGAACTCCTCGTCCCCGGAGCGGCCGAGTTTGAGCGAAAACTCCCCCTCGACGGCGTAATAGATCTCTTCTTGCTCGGAGTGGGCGTGGTACTGTATCTCCTCGCCCTCGTCGAAATACCAGAGTTTCAGCGAGACGTGTTCCGTTCCGAGCGCCTCGTCCAGCGCGCGGATATCGAGGTCGGGCGGAATCTCGTCGATCCGTGAGAGATCCGTGATCGGTACCTCGTCCGTGTCGGCGACGTTGTACTCCATACGGATTGGGTCACGACTGCGGGGGATAAATAGCTACGCTCGGCACAGCCTCGACGCCGGGACGAACAACGAAGCTTATGCCGCCTGACCGTTGGAGGAGATAGTATGAGTGAGGAGCCCCCAGACTGGTCCCGCCGGAAACTGGTTCAGTACAGCGGTGTCGGTATCGCGCTGGCAGTCGCAGGATGTAACGGAGCGGGCGATTCGAGCGGCGAAGGTGACGACAACGGGCTACCGAAAGATTC
>JBLGCM010000334.1:0-3004 GCA_047617345.1 Natronomonas sp.
CGAGCGCCCGGACCGTGGACTGTTGAGCGTCCAGCAAGAGGCGGTCGCGGGGCTCCCTGCCGGCGAAACAGAGGGTCCCGTAGACCTCGCCGTCGACAACGACTTTGGCGCCGAGATAACAGCGCAACCCGAAGTGTTCGTACGCCGGGTCCTCCTCCCAGCCCTCCGACTCCGCGTCAGCCAGCACGACCGGGCGGTCGCTGTCGATGGTCCGCCGGCAGTAGGTACGCTCTATCGGGTCGGTCGCGCCGACCCGGATGGCTTCGTGGTCGCCCGTCGCCGCCAGGATCTCCTGGGTCCCGCCGTCGATGTGGGTGAAATAGCCGACCGGGAAATCCAGGTGGCGGGCACAGACCGACAGCGCCGTCTCGATTTTCTCCTCGATGGCGAGGGACTCGTCAGTCGTCACATCGTAGAGCCGCGAGAGCGTGGCCTCCGACCGCTCGACCTGTCGTTCCAGCCGACGCTGTTTGGTGACGTCGCGCTGGATCCCGACGAAATGTCGGATCTCGCCACAGTCGGTGGTGACGGGCGCGACGGTCTGGTGGGCGACGTACCGCTCGCCCGACCGCGTCTCGTTCGTGATGGTCTCCTCCCAGACCTCGCCGTCGAGGATCGCGCTCCACATCCGCTCGTAGTACTCGCTGTCCTGTTCGCCGGACTTGAGGATCCGCGGGGTCCGCCCGACGGCCTGGCGTCTGCCGTACCCCGTCACCTCCTCGAAGGCCGGGTTGACGTACTCGATGACGCCGTCGGGATCGGTGATCAGTATGGCGTCGGCCGCGTGCTCGACGGCCGCTTCGATCCCGTCGAGTTCGCCGCGCTGGATACAGTTACGCGAGTCGTCGACGGTCTCCCCGACCTGTTTTGCCAGACTGCCCCCGGTTCGGTCCGCGGGAACGTACTCGTCGACGCCCGCGCTGATCGCTTCGCTCGCCAGTCGCTCCGATCCCGTCGTCGCGACGAGGACGACAGGCAGTGTCGGGAAGCGCTCGCGGACGCGCTCTACCAGCTCGGTACAGCTCGTGTCGGGCAGTGAGTCCGTACAGACGAACCCGTCGAACACCTCCGCTTCGAGCGCCGAAAGCGCCTCATCTGCGGTTTCGCGGCGCGCGACGGACAACCGCTCGCCCGACCTGCCGGCGGGTTCGAGGAGGCCGTCTTCGAGGCTCCCAGCGAGGAGTACACTGATCGGTGATCGGTCCGTCCCTACGGCTCTCTCGGGGTCGTCTTCGTAGCTGCAATCCATAGATATTATCAGGGCATCCGTGACGGTGTCCGAGTCGGGTGGTTAACTGAAATCGGCTCGCGATAATAAGACCGGGCCTTGATTCTCCGTGTTTTTAAACCGATTAATCGACCACAGTGACAGAGGTCGGCGCACGCCGCGCGACCGTTTCCGCGACACTCCCCATGACGAGGCGCTTGAGTCCGTCGCGTCCGTGGCTCCCCATCACGATGAGGTCGACCTCGTTTTCGTCCGCGTACTCGACGATCCCCTCCGCGGGTTCGCCGACGGCCCTGCCGATCGTGATCGAGACGCCCCTCTCGTCGGCGTGATCGACCGCGAGATCGAGGACTCCCTCTGTGTGATCGTCGACGTGTTTCGACCAGTTCTCGAGTTCAGCCGGTAGCTCGTCGGGATCGGAGTCGCGAACCTCCAGCGGCGGATAGACGGCGTAGACCGCAATGATCTCCGCTTCGGGGTACTGCTCTATGGCGTAGGTGAGCGCGCGTTTCGACTCATCGGAGCCGTCGAAGGCCACCACGACCCGGTCGGGTTTTCCCCCGGACGCGGCCTCCGGTTCGCGGACGACCGTCACCGGGACGTTCGCGCGCCGGATGACGGACTCGGCGATGCTCCCGAGCAGGAGCCGTTTCGCGCCGTCACGGCCGTGGCTTCCGATAACGATAGCGTCGACAGCCAGCTCGTCGGCGACGTTCACGATCTCCTGGGCCGGGCGGCCGTATCGGATCTCGCTCTCGACTGTCTTGCCCTCCGGAATCGACTCGACGACATCCGAGAGCATCTCCTCCGCGGCGTCGATCTCCTGCTCGTAGCGCTGTGACGTGTAGCCACCCGCCTCAGTGTGGTCCGCGAACGGTTCCACGACGTGCAGTAGGAGGATTTTGTCGTCCTCGAAGGACTCGACCGCGACGTCGAGTGCGTACTCGGACTGGTCCGATCCGTCGAATGGAACGAGTATGGTCATGTGTCACCTTCGAACGCACCGGTGAAAAGAGGTGTCGATGTCCGGATCTTCCGCTGGGGCGAGCGGTCAGCCGTTCTTGTAGGTCACGCCGGTCCCACGTTCCGGGTAGGTCCAGACGACGTTGTCCTTCGAGCACGCGAACCGACAGCTCCCGCATTCGAGGCAGTTCTCGTAGGCGATCCGCGGGACGCCGTCCTCGCCGCGTCGCCAGACGTTCGCCGGGCAGACCTCGACACACTCCTCGACCTCACAGCTCTTCTCACAGACCGCCGCCTGCTTGACGTCGAGGTGGGACTCGCCGGGGTCCTCGTACTTGACGGTGTAGAGGCGGTCTTCGAGCGATGCGTTGTCTATCGTTCCGGGTGTCTTCGTACTCATCGTTATCTCACCAGTTTCCGGTATCGCCAGCCGAGTTTCAGCGCGCCGCGGATGCCGCCGAGGGTCTCCAGAACCCGCTGTTTGGCCCGCTTGCCGTGGGTCTGTTTGGGCTCGCGGTCGATCGCGAAGTACTCGCCGGCCGCGTCCGCCAGCGCGTCGGGTAGTTCGTCGAACAGCAGTTCCTTGTCCTCCGTCACGCGGTCGATCAGCCACTCGTAGTGTTCGAGGTTCTGGACCACGAAGGAGTTCTCGAGCGCCCGGGGTAGGACTCCAGCGCCGCCCGGTTGACCGCCGCGCCGCCGTCGGCTCTGGCCGCCGCGGGCGTCCGCTCCGAGGTGACCGTCGCCGTCGCACCGAGCGCGTCGGCGACCGCCCGCCCAGCGGGGTAGCCGCTCTCGACGGCCATGTTCGTC